>QWOR01000173.1 GCA_003669575.1 Planctomycetota bacterium
GGCGAGAAATACTCGCCGATTAAGCGGCCATACTCGGACACTGCTGCTCCGAACCCGGCACAATCTCCCGAGCCGAGCGCTGGCAGAATCTCCATCAGGGTCAAGCGGCAGAGCCGGTCGGTCAACTGGGATGTCATCGGAGGCAGCGCCTCGAAAGCGGCACGCTCTTTCGCACCTGAAAGCCCCGGACTGGCATTGCGAGGTCGTATGATGACCACTCGCCACTCTTCCGGAACCGGCAATCGGATCGCCAGATCGCCAATCGCCCCCTGCCCTGCCTTCCCGGCATCGACGAGGAATCCCCCTGCGGCGAATCCATGCAGACCGATGGCGGAGCGCAGGCCTCGGCCGCTCCGCTGAGCAAGTTCTCGTGCGGAGAGAGGAGCTGTTCCCTCGAATTGTGCCAGCACGGAGGCCACCGCCAGACTCAGCTGGGTTCCAGTACCGAAGCCCGCGTGTTCCACGGGAGCGTTGTCAAACTCCCAGGACAGCGGAGGTATGGACCGGAGCTCTGTGCCCTGCCCCGTGGACGAAGATGTTGCTGCCCCGGTGCCTGACTCCCAGGTCGCACGGATTGATCGAATGCGTTCCATCGTCGCACTGGAGCAACCCGTGAAATGTTCCTCGCTGTGCTCCGAGACTCGAAAGGAGATCGTCGGCTGTACGACCATCATGCCGATCCCGCCGAAGCACCGACCTCGAGTGGCTCCACTGGCCAGGGGGCCAAAATGCAGGCGGGTCCCCGTTTTCACCTCAATCACACGGGACATACCAACTACTTTCCCGGCAAAAGAACAGCTGCGGGAGGTGGCGGAGGGATGAGCGAAGCTGCGGGCAGAGGTTTGGCCTGCCGCAGGTTTTCACCGAGTTCGAGTTTCATGCGGTTCGCTCCCGATCGGATCACCATCCCATCCGATTCGATCGAGTCAATGACGAACTCCATCTCGGAGGCCTTGATGGTGTCCCCCACCCCGACAAATGAGGTCATGCTGACCAGACGATCGGTCAGCAAAGCCATGCGGCGATCTCCCTTGTCGACGCAACCCGTCAGGAATGTCAGTCCCGCATGATCATCGTCGAGTTGTCCGCTGATCTCCAGTGTGCTGACCAGAGGGGGCACCCCATTGTCGGTAGCGGTCACCTGGAACGCGATCGGAGCGGGATCGAGAGTATCTGCCGGGGTCCAGTCGATCTTGCCGGAGTTGGCGTCGATCGTCATGCCAGCGGGGATCGTTCCGGCCAGGGCGAAAGTCAGCTTTGTGTCGAGATCCTCGTCTTTGGCGACCACGGGGAGGGTGAAGGGGCGATTGAAGTAGGCCTGAATCTTGGCCACGGGATCGAACTTCGGCGGTCGATTCTTTTCTCGTAAGACGAGTTCGATTTCAGCTTGAACGGGAGTCGTGTCCCCTGCCTTGGCAAGAACCTTCACCTTGTAGTTACCCGCAGTTGTGCTGGCGGGGACTTCCCATTCGAGTTTTCCGCTCGGGCCGATCTTCAAGCCTGCGGGGGCCTCGGGAAGTTCATAAACGGGGGCGGGCCAGCGCGGGTTCCAGCCTTCCATCTTCAATTCGGCGTTCCAGGGTTCGCCGCGAGTCAGGACTGGCAACTTGGTCGAGACGAGCTTGGGCTTGTACTCCACGAGTGGAGCTGGCTTTACGAACCCGGACTTTTCCAGCAGTTGTTTGTAGCTGACGATCCCAGCTTCGCGTTCAGGAGCCAACGGCCGAATGGGGGCATATTCCAGTTCATTGTTTGCCGCATGTGCCAGTGCATTCGTGTTGTCGATGCCACGCTGTAACGTCCATGTCTGGCCTTCGATCGCTGTGACTGTGGCGAACTCGTCTCCAATACGAATTCGGAACGGGACCGTCGTGGGGAATCCATCGGCGTTGCTGACCTGAATCTGGGCGGCCTTGGCGTCGATCGCTGCGGTCAGTTCCGTCGTCGGGAACAGACGTTTGCGAGGTTTTGCCGTGGAGAGCGAGACCCCTTCCAGCGTCACGACCACGGTCAGTTCGGGATTGCCATCCGGAGTGGGGCTGGTCAGTTGAAGCGAGGCAACCCGCTGCAGCAGATCGGTCCGCTCGAAATGCCACATGAATGTGGCCACGTCACTGAGACTCGCCTTGGCTGTGAGTGTCACTGGGATGCGCAGCCCGATTTTGCCCAGCTGGGTCCGGGGATCGAGAGTCTTGTTGGGCGAGATGTCCTTCCAGTGACTCAGCTCAGCCAGTTCCTGGACCCACTTCAGATAGACGCGTTGAGCGTCTTGCCCATCCGGGGGCAGACTGTCACTGAGCGAATCTCGCACCAGCTTTTGAAGCCGGATGAGACGCTTCCACTCATCCATGCTGTTCCGGACATCTTTCTGGGCCTGGACCAGCTGGTCTTCTTTGTCCTTGAGTGGGATAGCGATGTTGTTGTCATAGAACCCCAGTCCTCCCCAGAGCAGGACAGCTGTCCCCAGCCCGATGACCAGGAGTTTTTCGCGAGTCTGCATGCGAGTTCTCCTGTTTAGTTGGTGGGCGTTTCAGCGGGGGATGTGGCAACTGGTTTCCCGGCCACCGGCGTCAAGCGGAGAGACTTCTCCGGGACGACTCGTGGTTGTTCGGCATCAATCGCGAACTGCCACGGGTAGTCGGGGTCTTTTTTGTTTTCCAGAGGCGTGACCGGTTTCACCAGCCAGCCCGCATCAGCCATGTGTTGCAGGAAGTCTTCGATGTCGTCCTGGGTGCGGGCACGAGCGGTGCCTGTCAGTCGGGTCTGTCGGGCTCCACTGGAGGGGATCGACTTGAGCTCGACCAGATAGAGTCGATCTGTTCCCGGTAACAGCTGGTGGAAATGATCCCAGGTGGCGAGCGTGTCCTGATCACCCTCTCCCCAGGTCGTGAGGATCAACGCGGCGTCAAGGTCGGCCTTGCCGTTGGTCAGGTCGCCACGGTGACTCGATATCTGCGTCTGCAGGTCGTCGATCTCCGAGTCGAGTTCGGCCATCTGGGAACTGAAGTTCCACCAGGCGCCGCCGACCAGCACCACTGCAGCTGCGCCAGCGGCGATCAGGTTGCGACGGGTGTTGTCGACCTTCTCGGCGGGTTTGCGTGGTTTGATCAGATCGACACGCGGGGTCAGCCCCGCCGCTCCCGTCAGGCCTCGAGCGATGAGGGCCAGATACGCCAGGCGGTGATCCGCCGGGATGACAGTTCCGAGCAGCCCGAGATTGAGCGGGTGTGTCTTGTCGCCAAAGCGTTCCTGCAGCATGCGTTCGACCGCTTCGTCGGCATGCTGATCCTCGATCAGGTAAACCTGGTCGATCTCAACTCCGGGGTGTGACTGGCTGAGCGAGATCAGACAGCGGTTGATTTCGGTCTGCAACGGTGAGACATGTCGGACGGCGTCTCCTTCCGGAAGCCAGACAGCGTGCGAGGCAATCAACCGGCGACGATCAAGAATCGAGATCTCCACTCGATCGCCAGTCTGGGCCACGATCAGCGTGGGGATGTTGGGGGTTCCCCCTTGCTCTTCTTCGCGGGCCACCAGCTCCGCAATCAGGAAGGGGCTGACCTCCAGAGACACCAATTGGAGTTGGGCACGGTTCAGCAGCTCTCGCATCCTGTGAATGCGATGCGAATCGAGCATGGCCGCCAGGACCGCCTGCCCGTCTCCGGATGGACCGAGCGGGATGTAATCGACGGCGATCGAAGCGGTCGGCGTCGATGATTTGGCGGCCGCCTGAAAGCTGACCAGGGTCGGCAGTTCGTCATTGGGAACATTGGGGAGCTGCAGCTGTCGGATGACTACCGCTTCGCGTGGGACAACGACGATACAGGGGACATTGGTTCCCAGAGCCGAGGTTTTGATTGCCAGCTCCGAGGCGATTTCCGCTGCGGAGTTTTCCGGCGATCGGGCAGACGTGAATGGGATCGAGAAGTTGTACTCGATCGAAACCCGCCCGCCTTCCAGACGCAGCGCCGCCCCGATCAACCCTTCGGTCGACCACTCGATGCCCCAGAACTGCAGGAGTTCATTCTGGGCAGGTTTCCAGAGCTTTCGCCAATCGAACACTCATTCCTCCGTCGGAGCATGGCCGACTATGAGCCAGCCCTGCCCTACTCGCTTTGCCACCTATCATCCGCACCAAGATAAACTTACGCCGCACGCGGACATGTCACAAGTGGGATACGGAATCGCCAGCAGGAATTCGACGGAGGCATGTTCTCGCCAGTCGAATTTGGATCGAATCGTCGGCGATTGTAGGGATTCAAACGGTCATTGTGACTGGTTGCGAATTCGGCTTCCGGATGCGTCTGATCCCCCAGCATGCTAACGGTGGAGCGAGTAACCCCAACCAGTACAGCATGGTACTCGGGCCGTGTGGCGGAACTCGGTAGTATTCGAGGCCATTGTTGTTGTAAACGACAACGCCCTGGCCACCGCCAGTGAAGGCTGCGAACTCCTCCAGATAGAGGAGTTCAGTGTATGAGTGAACTACCTGCAGCAATTGCCTCCCATTTTGATCAAATACAGTCGATTTAAGCTTCTCTTCCGGAGAGGCACCGAGCCATGAGCGTCCGTTCCGCTGGAGTTCCTCCAGCCACATTGGGAGTTCGATTGTTTGAGTCTGCAGAACGTACCCATTCGAAGCGACTTTGAAGGGAGAAAAACTGACATGCTCTGGGACTTCCAGTTCGTTCAGCTTCCAATGTGCAGTCGCGACCTTTCCAGACTTGTTGACATAGTCCAGCAACAGGCTCGAACCATCTGCAGAGAAGCGAAGTTGCTTCCGGTCTGGAAATCCAATCCCTGACCTAGCGAACGGAAACTTGAGCCACAGCTTGTCGGACTTGTGAATTGCCAGTTCAGTCTCACCGTACAAATCCGCTGACAGTATCTCACCATTGATTTTTGCCATCTGGAGGGGGCTTCTCGTATACTCACTTTGAACTTTCTGGCCCGTCGATGCATCGACCTGGAAGGTATCTCCCACCCCGGTTCGATACGACAGGAATTCGTCGGAGGTCCAATACAAGTAGATTGGCTCAGGTTGAGAAAAAGTCCATGCCACCTTTTGCGTGGCTACATCGAATACCTCGTAGGACGAGGGGGTTTGCTGAATGATCAGCTTTGTCCTGTTGGGCGAACTCTGGACAGTGATGGCGGAACGCACCTCTTCATATCGCTGCCGTGTTTCGCCCGTGATTGCGTCGATCTGGTGAACGCATCCGTCCCTGAACACGAAACAGGGATACTGATACGACAGGCCATGTCCAAGCATCACATCGCCGGGACGATATGGCAGCGGACATTCCAGTCCGGTCTTCATATCCCAGACCTTGGCCATTGTTTTTTGCATCTGTATTGGAGCAGCGCCATCCATCGTCACTGAAGCCAGCCCCGTGTCCGAGACCGACAACAACGAGGCTGTCAGAGGCAATTCAATCCGCGTGACGGGCCGGGGACGGGAGAGCCAGTTCCAGGCGACATTCCACACCACTCCCCAGATGACAAGCATCAGGACGGCGCGCAGCTGGGGACGAGTGATCATCGCCTAGGCCGAAAAGGTCGGAACATCGCGTAAATTCGCGACACACCCTGATACGGCATTAGTCTCTCAAAAGTTGGGAAAAGTGATAGATGAATTCAGTGGCCCAGAGAGTCTTGGAGAGTGGGCGTCTGATTCAAAAGCGACCGTGGTGATATGTCGCTACTCACGGAACGATCAGCCGCATGGGCGAAGCAAACGTCTCGGTCAGACCTTCAGTCCAGCCAGCCGGCCACTGCTGTCGCCGAGGGACTCAATCTTGGCTCCGACGCGGTCCAGCAATGAGAGGAACAGGTTCGTCATGGGCGTGCCGTTTTCGTACTTGATATGGCGCCCCGTATCGATGGTTCCGCCCGCCCGACCCGCCATCAGCAGCGGCAGGTCGTCATGGTTATGGCGATTACCGTCACCGATTCCACTGCCGTAAATAATCATCGTATTGTCGAGCAGTGTCCCCTCCCCTTCGCGGATTTCTTTCATCCGCCCCAGGATGTAGGCCAGCTGTTCGATGTGGAACCGGTTGATCTTGCGAAGCTGTTCGAGCTTCTCTTCCTTGCTCTCGTGGTGGGAGAGTTCGTGGTGTCCGCTATTGATCCCGATCTCAGTGTAGTTGCGGTTACTGCCTTCGTTGGCGAAGACCAGCGTCGACACTCGGGTGGTGTCGGTCTGGAACGCCAGCACCATCAGGTCGCCCAGCAGCATGACATGCTCGGAGAACTTCGACGGGATTCCGGCTGGCTTCTTCGACTGAATCTCGGCGTGGTTTGACTGTTGACTGGATTTGGCAATTCGCAGTTCCAGTTCACGCACAGCTGTCAGGTATTCGTCGAGTTTTCGCCGATCTGATCCGCCGAGTTGGGCGTGGAGTTTCCGAGCGTCGTCGTTCACGAAATCGAGGACACTTTTGTTGTACTTGATCCGCCGCTGGCGGGCGGCTTCGCTTTCGCCGGGACGACCATTGGAGAAGAGACGCTCGAAGACCAGCTTCGGATCAACTTCCTTCGGGACTGGCTGGGACTCGGACTTCCAGGCAATATTCGAGGAGTATGCACAGCTGTATCCCGAGTCGCAGTTCCCAGCCATGGCAGCGGGGTCGCAACCGAGTTCCAGGGAGGCGAAACGAGTGTGCTTGGCCAGTTCCATCGCAGCCAGCTGATCGACTGAGACTCCCGCGCGGATGTCGGCTCCATTGGTCTTGCGAGCTTGTGTTCCGGTGAGGAACGTCGCCAGTGCACGGGCGTGGTCGCCGGGACCATCCCCGTTGGCACAGGCCTTCTGTTGGGTCAGGCCGGTCAGGATATTAAAGCTGTCTTTGAATGGGTGGAGGGGTTCGAGAGTCCATGGGAGTTCATACCCTGCCCCCTCGGTCGTGGGGGTCCAGGTCTGCATATGGACCCCATTGGGCACATACATGAACGCCATACGCACGGGCGCAGCAGCCGGAACCTCCCCGGCGATGAGATGCTGTCCCCCCATCGATTCCAGGAGCGGGAGCGCCAGCGAAACTCCGAGTCCCTTGAGCATCGTGCGTCGAGAGAGTGGTCGCATGGAAAAGCCTCTTGGAGATGGGTTTTCGGAGGTTTAGCCCGAACAGTATGAATCAGGGCGCGCCAGATGCTGGGGAACAACTGACCACACTTCGCATCAATTGTAACCAATGAGTTTCCGGGGGACGAGAGATGCTGGCAAAGTGGCGCCGGTTTCGGGGGGATTTGCGTGGGATTTCCGGACTACTGGCCGAGGTGGATTGCGGCGAATCGTCTGCTCACCTCTACGGCTGAATGGCAGACAGCCTCATGAGGGGCGTTAGTCGTTCAGGAAGTGAAGTTTGCAACTCCTAAGACGGATGGATGAAGTCGAATTCTGACCTAGAAAGAGGCGTTGTCGCCGCCTGCGGCAGTTCCCAGAGCGGTGTAGATCTTGGAGTCGATTTGAGCGCTGAGGAATCGAACTGAACCATCTCCGAATGCGAACTGGGCGCCTCCGGCGTGCTGGCTGGAAAAGCAGTCCGAGCCTCGGTTGATCGGGTGGAGTTCGTTGGCGGGGAGGTACGGAATGGAGTTGAAAACATAGAGATCCACTTCGGCGATCATCCCAATCCAACTGGAAGTAAAGGCCAGTGATGAGGAAGTGCGCTGCTGGTGGATTCGTTCACCGACCATCAATGTTTGGGAGAGTCCGTCGGTCACGTCCCGAAAACGGACATTCGACATGGCTGAAAGCATCGCCGTGACTCCGGCATAGTTCCCGGTGGAAACGAGTGCGTTCGGATGTCCGGAGAGTTCGACATCAATCACCGACTCCACTGGATCGGACGCGCACTTCCAGAGTGGGATGGGTGTAGAGATCCTGGAGCGGTTTCCGTTTACTGCGGTCCCGATATTGAAGTCGAGAGTGTTATACAAAGCCCCCTGATCGACCTGAGGCAGGATCATGGCCCCCCACCCCCATCCGGATAGCGTCGCGAATGACGGGCCGATCACGTAGCTTCCCGAGGGGAGTACGTTCTTTTGTTCGTGGTAAGAATGTAGCGCCAGCGCCAGTTGTTTGAGGTTGTTATGGCACGCCGATTTTCTGGCAGCTTCGCGGGCCGACTGGACCGCAGGCAGGATCAACGCCACCAGCAAGCCGATGATCGCAATCACGACCAGCAGCTCGATGAGCGTGAACGCCCGCTGTATCCCACGAGCCAGTCTCACTTGAAGGTCTCCCCGGTCATACCGTGATTGAGTAATTTCGAAGAGTAGGTCAGGCTGAGAGGGGATGCAATGGGTCCGACGATCAGCGGACTGTTATAGTGGACTGATACTCGTCCCCTGCTGATTGAATGATGCATCGGTACCATCTACAGGGCGTGGTGTTTTCTGAACATTGTTTAATAAATAGAAGTGTGAGTTTGATTCGAAGCGAAACATTAAGATGTCGAGATTTGACTTCACTCCTGGGTGATTGTAAAGTCTGGGCTGGTCAGGAGGGATATTCAACCCCTCGAACATGATCTGGCTAATTTAGCTATGGATCACTCTTGACCGTAACGTTCGGTCACCTCTTTTAACTTCTTGGAGCAGTATGATGAAGGTTCAACCTCTGCGTCGGATGAAAGCGGTACTCAGCACTCTGTGCATTGCAGGATTGCTTCTTGCAACTGTTGTTGAAGGGGCTGTGATTGTTCAGCGGCACTTCGAAGTGAACTTCCCCGGCGTCGATAAATGGGGCAACCTGGACTACTGTCACGAGGTGATTTCCACACAGAGCGTTGCATTCTTCAATACCAAAAACAATTGTGCGATTATGCATGCGACGGCAGCGTGTGTGCCGAATAAGTCGTGCCGTGCTCAGGTTTATGTGGATTGTGGAAACACTGTTTATCCAGTTCCCGAACTTAATGTGCTTTTCCAGACGAACTACGGTGTGTACGGTGTGACCAAGGGTGGTCTCGCGGCGCTGTACGCCAGTGGCAGGATCGTGCCCGGCAATACTGTTCCATAGTCTGTTGATTGTAGAACAATGCATGTTGCTCCGTTCAAGATGCTCGGCGCGGTCTGTTGGATAGGCAGACCGCGTTTTTTGTTTCCAGCACCTCCTGTGATCATGTTGGTGTTGATCGTCATTCATTTGTCGAGGCACAGCTCATGCGAAAGTGGATCATCACGGCGCTGATCATGGCCTTGCTGGTCGGGGGGTATTTGCTGTCTCGACCGCGGATTGATTTCCGAGACTATGCCGACAAGGTCGTCGAGCAGAACTGGATGGTGAATCTGAAGAGAGTTAACGCGATCGAGTTTCTGGAGGGTGGAGGGCACTTTGCCGATCAGGAAGCCAGTCGGGGCCAGGATCTGGACAAGAACGTCGTGCGGCCTCTGGTGGACCGGCTGAAGACGGACGCGCAGCTGGAAGTCATCGCTCTGATCGATCAACAACCCAATCGGGCAATCTCCATGGCAGCCCGGTTGCCCGAAGATCGTGAACGCTTGCTGCTGGTCAAGCGAATTATCAAGGAGGCGGACGATGCCTTTCCCGGAGTCATCATGCGGCAGTACGGCTATCGCTGGGTGTATTTTGAGGTGCTGGACGAGTTAACTGCCAAACAGTTGCACGCCGAAGAGGTCGTGGAGGAGTGAGGCCTGCGTGGCGTTCGTCTGCAAGGAACGACCGCCAGTTCTGTGATGTATGCGTATTCGTCTCCGATCCGATCGGAGTATGACACTCCGCCAGATGATCGTTATTCTGTACAGCAAGGTCCTTCGACTCGTCCTGAACAGGAACAGAACAATGAACCGTCGCACATTTATCGCAGCTGCGGGATTCGCGGTCATCGCAACGAGTTCGCTGACGGCGGCGGAGCCGGTGAAGCACCGTATTCTCGCAGCTGACAAGGGGCATATCTGTATTGTCAGTGGCGAAGGATGCGTCGAATGGGAGGCCCCCTGTGCTGGGGATGTCCACGATCTCAGCTTGCTGCCCAATGGGAACATTCTCTTTCCCATGAGCAGTACCGAGGTCGTCGAGATGAATCCGAACCGCCAGGTTGTCTGGCGTTACACCTCGAAAGCCAAAGAGGGATATAACGGTCCGGTCGAGGTCCACGCGTTCCAGCGGTTGGAAGATGGTGGAACATTGATCGCCGAGAGCGGGAATTGCCGTCTGATCGAAGTGGATGGCACCGGAAAGATCAGCAAGGTGATTCCGCTGACGGTCGAGAATCCTCACCATCACCGCGATACCCGGATGGTCCGTAAGCTGAAAAATGGGCACTATCTCGTCTGCCACGAAGCAGACGGGACGGTGCGGGAGTACGACGCCGACGCCAAGGTCGTCTGGAGTTACAAGCTGGATCTGGCGGGGCGGCCACGCAGCCCGGGGCACGGTCCCGAAGGCCACGGGACGGAGGTCTATGGCGCGATCCGCCTGGCGAATGGCAATACGTTGATCGCCGCTGGCAATGGAAACCGTGTGATCGAAGTCTCACCCGCGGGGGAGATCGTCTGGTCCATCGATCAGACGGAACTGCCGGGGATCACCCTCGCCTGGGTCACCTCTTTGCACGCTCTGCCCAATGGCCATATTGTGATCGGAAACTGTCACGCGGGACCAGAGAATCCCCAGCTGATCGAAGTGTCTCGTGACAAGCAGGTCGTCTGGCAGATGAAGAACTTTGATATTTTCGGCAACAGCCTGGCCATGGCTCAAATTCTCGATGTTCCGGGTGCGATTCGATAGCGAGAGTCTGTCTCTGGACTTGGACAAGCTGAGCCTGAAGACATGAGTATTTCGGGGTACCCTCCCCACTCCTGTCGTGATAGGTGTTGCGCTGAGGCTTCACATCCGGTGGTCAGAGTGTCGCCGGGACAAATCTCTGATCCTCCCTTTCTCCAGAGAGCCGTCTGGCATAGTCTCTTCGTCATCCCGACGGATCGCTCTCTCTGGAATGACGATCAATGACCGAATCCACCGCATCACCCCGCTTCCGCACCAGTCCCGAAGACACAGCGGGCATGCCTTCCGGTGTGCCGTTTATCGTTGGCAATGAAGCCGCCGAGAGATTCAGTTATTACGGGATGAGTGCGATTCTGTTCTCGTTCATGACAGGACACCTTACGAACGCGAGTGGGGACGCAACCCTGATGAAGCCGGAAGAGGCGACCGCCTGGGTTCATCTGTTCAAGGCTGCCAATTACTTCTTTCCGATCTTGGGCGCGATCGTGGCAGATGTCTTCCTCGGGAAGTACCTGACGATTATGTCGCTGTCGATGGTTTATTGTGCGGGGCATCTGGTGCTGGCATTCCTCGACAGTAAATTGGGGATCGATCCCAAGGTGTTGCTGGGGAGCGGGTTGTTTTTGATCGCACTCGGGTCGGGAGGAATTAAGCCGTGTGTCTCCGCCCATGTGGGCGACCAGTTCGGTGAGCGGAACAAGGACCTGTTACAGAAGGTCTTCGGCTGGTTCTACTTCTCGATCAACTTCGGCTCGTTCTTCTCCACCCTGCTCTGCCCGTGGCTGCTCACGAATCCGAAGTACGGGCCCGCGTATGCGTTTGGTATCCCCGGCATTTTTATGGCCATCGCCACGCTCACGTTCTGGCTGGGGCGGTATCGTTACGCGCACATACCCGCAGGTGGTTCTGAATCGATTCGAGAAACCCTCAGTCCCGATGGCCTGCGGGCTCTGAAAGGTTTGATCCCGCTGTTTCTGTTTATTTCGGTGTTCTTTTCGCTCTACGACCAGACTTCATCACGCTGGATTGAACAGGCCAAACGTATGGACCGTGTGGTCAATGTCCCGCTGTGGGGAACGATCGAAATCAATGAAAGCCAGATTCAGGCCATCAATCCGATCCTCGTGATGACGCTGATTCCTGTGTTAACGCTGTTTGTCTTTCCCGTCCTCGGCAAGTCGGTCACACCGCTGCGCAAGATCGGTACCGGACTCTTCCTGATCGCCCTTTCGTTCGCGATGACAGCTGTGTATGAGATCTGGTTACAAGGGGGGCATTCAGTGCATTTCTTCTGGCAATTGGCAGCGTACGTTGTGCTGACCACAGCTGAGGTCATCTGCTACGGGACCGCGCTGGAGTTCTCGTATACGCAGGCCCCGCCCAAGATGAAGTCACTGATCATGGGGCTGTTTCTGCTGTCAATTTCGCTGGGCAATGTGCTGACTGCCGGTTTCAATCATTGGTTGAACGGCCTGTCACCGGAGTGGAAAAAGTCGTTCGAGGGACCGAACTACTACTGGTTCTTTACGAGTTGCATGCTGGTCACCGCATTCGCCTACCTGATCTGGTCGCCCTTCTATCGAGGACAGGTTTATCTTCAGGGCGAAGTGGAGACACCTGCGTCCTGATCCCTCGGTATTGATCAGGACGACGCTATCGAGTGCCCGGCACTGCGTGACAAGCGAGGCACGATTCTGTCATCTGCTGCCCTGTCATACCGGAGACCGTCGACCGCTTCTGATACAGGCAGGTCGTCTCGCCATGGTGAACTTCCGGGAGGCTCAGGGACGCTGGATTCATCATAAATGTGGTCCAGACCAGTCCCGCTCCCAGGATGATCGCTCCCGCGTAGCCCCACAGGCTGAACGCTCTCTGGTTTGGCAAGGGGGCTGCCGTGGACAGTCGTTGAGCGGCTCGAGTTGCGATTTCCAGCCCCTCGGTGTCGCTCGACGCCGATTCCCAGGTGGAATGCAGCAGTGCATCGGCTCGAAACATTCCCAGCGCGGGCTCCAGTGTCTGCAGCATCTCACGACACCGCGGGCAACGATCCATGTGATCGTGCAGGTCGGCATTACACGCCCCGTGGCTGCTGGTCATCACATCAAAAGCCTGGTCGCAATTCATCGCATCTCTCCGGAAGAGGCATCCGTTCCAAGACTGTCCTTCTGCTCTATTCGAGCCAGCTCAGACAACCGCTCCAATCCGTTTCTCACCCGCAACTTGGCACCACTGACGCTGCTCTCCATCGAGGCAGCGATCTGCTCGAAACTCAACTCACCGAAAAACCGCAACCGCAAGGCATCGGCCTCTGCTTCCGGGATCAATGACAACCAGAGGTCAAGTTGTTCCCGATCCTCGTCGCGATTCGAAGGAATTTGAACGGAACGCACTGCGAGCGACGCGGCCTCATGCTGTTGGCGAGTCGCCAGACGGATACGAGTCCGACGGACGAGGTTCAACAGAATCGTCCAGACCCAGGTACTCACGGCGAACGTCGGGTTATAAGTATGCCGCGACCGATAGACCGCTAGGAATGTCTCCTGGACAACATCTTCAGCCAGCTGACTGTCTCGTAATGAGCTCCGCGAGAACCGCAGGAGCCGGGGCCTGAACCGGTCGACCAGCTCGGCGAAGGATGCATGATCCCCCGCCTGCGTCGAACGCATCAGTTCCTGGTCTCGATTCGACATCAATGGCCCGAGTGCAAGGTCCACTCAATGGTGAACTTATAACGCATGGGATGATACTTATGTCTTCAGATCTACGCTACTGATCTTCTCCATGAACGGACAAAGAGTCCCGATGAGCCCTGGCTTCGACTCGTAAACAGTTTGCGAAGTGAACTCCGTCATTACTTCGACGCTGGCAACGTCGCCAGCAGGGCGATGACTTTCTGCTCAATCAGGTCCCGAACCTCGCGGTACCCATCCGGGGACATCTCTTTGGGATCGGGGATTTGCCATTCCTCGCGGCGTTTCGCTCTGACGAGCGGGCACTCATCACCGCATCCCATCGTGACGGCGACCTCGACCTCCTGGCCGTTGAACTCGTCGAGTGACTTCGACTGATGCTGAGTCAGGTCGTAGCCGATCTCGTGCATGAACTCGATCGCACGTGGGTTCACTCGCCCCGACGGTCGCGAGCCAGCGCTGCAGGCCCGAACGTCGTTTCCGCCATGGATCCGCGCGAACGCCTCTGCCATCTGGCTGCGGTTGGAATTCTCAATGCAGACGAAGACCACGGTTTTCTGCTGACTCATCAAAGCCTCTCCTCAAGAAAGTGTCGTAAAACTCGACGATTAAACTTCAACACGCGGAGTCACCTGAGTTCCGTCCGGGTTTGATCCATGAATCAATCGATGAACCAGAACGCCAACGAGCGATCCGAGAACAGGAGCGGTCAGGTAGATCCACACGAACTCAAGCTTCCCCGACACCAGGGCGGGAGCAAACGAGCGAGCCGGGTTCATCGACGCTCCGGAGATGGGACCGGCGAACATCGCTTCGAGTGCGATTAAAGCCCCGACAGCCACACCAGCGAATGCTCCTCTCTCACGAGAGCCCGTCGAGACACTCAAGACCACAGCCATCAAAGTCAGCGTCAGAAAGAACTCCAGTCCCCACGAAGTCGACAACTCTCCGACCGGGATCGTAGCGCCCAGCGTGCGGTGGCTGGGGAACATCAATCGAAGAGAGGCACTGGCCAGTATTGCCCCCAGAAGCTGACACGCGAGATAGGGGACGACCATTCGAGTTTCAAATCGGCGAGCGAACCAAAAGCCTAGCGTCACCGCAGGATTGAGATGACATCCAGAGACATCGCCGAGCGAGTAGATCATGACCAGAACGATTAACCCGAACGTGAACGCGATCCCCATGTGGGTAATCGCGCCACCGCTGACATCGTTGATGACGATCGCTCCGGTTCCGGTGAATACCAGACAGAACGTCCCGTAGATTTCGGCCGCCATTTTCTGCCATTTCGTTGTCAAATCGCACCTCGCACTCTCG
This sequence comes from Planctomycetota bacterium, assembly GCA_003669575.1. GTDB lineage: Bacteria > Planctomycetota > Planctomycetia > Planctomycetales > Planctomycetaceae > TH-plancto1. Next base: position 14,767 of record QWOR01000173.1, read on the forward strand.
CCGGATATAGAGATCGATCATGGACTTCTTCCATCAGGCATAACCCCTTCTCCAGGAGTGACCTGACACAGAGATCAATGAGACGGTAATGGATATTGTTCCCCTCACGACGCGAAGCAATGATCCCCAGGTCGGAAAGTTTTTGAAGCTGATTGGAAACCGCTTGCGGTTTCATTCCGACGGACTTCGCGAGTTCGGTGACGCAGAGTTCGCTCGCTCGAATCAGTGCGTGCAGGAGACGCAACCGGGTGTCATTGGCCAGTACCTTGAAAACCACGGCCAGACCACCGGCCTCGATCGGTGACAAGAGCGGACGTTCTTCCAGAGATCGGTGTTTGCAGCAAGTTGGACGCGGGCTGCTACGCAGTCTGGCCATGGCTTCCCCCCTGATTGTGCATGAACGCAAGTATTACACTATTCGGTGTAGTGGTGGGATACAACCCTGTCGCAAGCAGTGGTCTGGGATGTTCGCCCGGCACTCGCCAGATCAGCAGCCGAGTGCTCGTCTCATTCCCGGCATGTCATCACAACAGAGCTTGACGTGTTCAGCTGGAGAGCCGAGTCTGTCGCTGGCGAGTCTGGACAGCGGATTGTCCGGCTGCGATTCTGACGTTCTCCCTGCCCTGCTCCTCACCCCGAAGACACTCCTGACATGTCACGTCCGCTGGTCGTTATTACGGATTTCATCACGCCTCCCCTGACCCAGGAAGAACAAATCCTCGGCGGAGAGGCCGATCTTGTCGCGCTGAATGCGTTTCGTGAGGAAGACCTCATCGGCCACGTCGAAGAGGCGGATGCGATCATGTTGTATCACTTCATTTCGCTGACGCGACTGACCATCGACCGCCTGAAGAAATGCAAACTGATTGTCCGCTGTGGTGTCGGCTTCGACAATATTGACCGAGCTGCGGCACGAGACCGCGGCATTGCGGTGGCCAATGTGCCCGATTACGGGACGGAAGAGGTGGCGGATTCGGCCATCGCCATGACACTGACAATGATGCGTGGGGTCAGCTACATGAACAGCCGGCTGCAACACAAGCAAGGTCCCTGGATCTTCGAGCAGGTTCGACCACAGCACCGGCTGCGCGGGCTGACAATGGGGTTAGTTGGATTAGGTCGCATCGGAATCGCGGTGGCTCAGCGGGCCAAGGCACTCGGGCTGCAGGTGTTGTTCTATGATCCCTACGTGCAGGATGGCTTGGACAAGGCGATTGGGATTACCCGTTGCGAAACGCTTGAAGAGATGTTGCCCCGCGTTCAGGTGGTGAGTGTCCATTGCCCGCGGACTGCCGAGACTCAGCACATTCTGAACGCCAAGACGATCGCGCTGCTGCCCCGGGGGGCGTATCTGGTGAATACCGCGCGAGGCGGGTGTGTCGATGTCTATGCCGTGCAGGCAGCCATCGAATCGGAGCACCTGCGCGGGGCTGCGATCGATGTGCTGGAAGTGGAACCCCCAGCGGATGATGATCCTTTGATTCAGGCGTGGCGCACACCCGGCACCCTGGCGCATGACCGGATCATCATTAACCCTCACGCGGCGTTCTATTCGGAAGAAGGCATGGACGATATCCGCATCAAGGGCAGCCAGAACTGCCTTCGAGTCTTACAGGGCAAGCCGCCTCGCAATGTCGTGAACTGACGCGGTTGCCGCTCATTGTGTCCGCGACCTGCCCTCGCGAACTGCATCGGTTCATGAGGCCGGGGCAAGTCCCGAGGGGGACTTGAGCGACTGATCTGTTACGGGCAGGTCAGTCGCCATGGGGGCATTGGTCGCGGTCGGGGCGCTGCCATCTTCGATGCGGAGATCTGGCGACGCTCTACGCTACTTCAGTGAATAGTCGAACTTGTTTTCGCCTTCTTTGACGCTGGCGGTCAGCTTGGATGTTTTCGCGCTGCGATATTTCTTGGGGATCGTTTTCAGGAGTTCTGCGGTGCCCCCGTCCTTGAGTGCTTCGGGAGAGAACTCAAACGAC
>QWOR01000105.1 GCA_003669575.1 Planctomycetota bacterium
CCTGCTCCGTCTTCTTCAAGTTTCCAGCCCATTCGCCGAGCATCTTGAGGATGGCCCCGAACTCGCCACCGTGGTTGAGCAACTGGCCGCCCTGCTGGCGACGCTTGATCAGCATCTCTGGAGTTCCCGCCGGACACCCCCACGCTTTGCCGTGCTTCTTGCAGGCAGCCGCCACGCGCTCGTAGGCCGACTCCAGTGTCCCTTCGCTCGGATCAAGTTTCATTCGCAGCCCGAGATCGCCCGGTCCAAGGAACAGACCATCCACACCCGGTACAGCTGCGATCTCTTCCACGTTCCGGAGTGCTTCCAGCGTTTCGATCTGCACGACAAGGAAGGTTTGATTGTTGGCCTCTTTGACGAATTCATCGGCGTCAGAAATGTAGAAGTCGGCATCGAGACCCGCACCATCGAGACCGCGATCACCGAGAGGCGGGAACTTGGTTGCGTCGACCAGCATCTTCGCCTTCTCCGCCGTGTTGACGTGCGGAATCATCAGACCCGCGGCACCGTCCTCCAGATAGCGGTACAGCTCCGTTTTCTGCAGCGTCGCGGGCCGCACCATAATGTCGATGTCATGCAGATGCGAGAACGCCAGCAGAGCCTGGACATCACGATCAGAAAAGTTGCGATGCTCCATATCGAGCCAGATGCAGTCGAAACCAAAATGTGCAGCCTGCTTGACGAAGGCGGGGATGTAGTGCCCCAGGCAACACATTCTGACGAGTTGGTTCTGGCGAAAGCGGGCCAGAGTCTTGCTGTTTCGCATCGAGACAGGGTCCAGTCAACGGAGGGAGGGAGGGGAGGAGTTGTGAGTGAACGCGATATTCCCGACTGCCTTGTAACGGACGACAGCCGGAAATGAAAACCGACTCACAACTGGATTCGATAGAGAGCTTTGCGGGTGCGGATGAACAGGGCGCCGTCCGCAATCGCGGGCGTGGCCAGGATGGCGTCGTTCATGTCATTGACGCTGAGGACTTCAAGTTCCGGACCATCCTTCAGAACGATGAGTTTTCCGTTCTCGCTGGGGATGTAGATCTTGCCATCTCCATAGACGGGTGAGGCGAAATAGCTGCCCGCATTGTTGATCCGTCCGGGACCGAAGACAGGTTCGCCCCCCTTGGTTTCAAAGCAGGTCGCAATGCCACCCTCTTTGATCAGCAGCATACGATCGTGAACGACAAGCGGAGAGACAATGTGGTCGGTCTGCTTGGTGGGATGCTTCCACAGCAGATGAGTCTTCGTCACATCGCCTCGACCACCACCTTTCACGGCCAGGATGAACTCGTCTTCCGCGTCTGGATTGTCGTAGGACGCCCCGGCAGCGTTGCCCGGGGGCAGGAATGCAATATCGAGTTCTGGACCTTCCAGGAAACCATCCTTGTTCAGGTCACCTCGCTCGAAGGTCTTCTTGTAGAAAGCCTCGGGAACGGGGCGTTCGCCGAAGAACTTCTGCGTCTCCTCACGAGAGATCTTGTTATCCTTATCTCCGGTCTCCGCTTGATCGATCGAGACGAGCCATTGATTGGCGATGCCTCGGCTCTGGAGCGAGACGTAAACGATCCCGTCTTGACTGACCGGAGTGGTCTTGATGTTGCGGAGCAGCGTACGGGCAGTCCAGAGACGCTTTCCGGTCGCGGGGTCATATCCGACAAGGATGCCAGTCCCCGCGACGACGATCTCATCGCCGGTGGGGGTCTCGCAGATGACGGGGTGCGAGTAGTTGACCGCCATGTCGTTGCGGTCATCCTGCCAGCGGATTTCTCCTGTGCGTTTATCGAAGGCATAAAACGCGGGATGAAGATCATCGTCCTGGCAGAAGAGAACAAGGTCCTTGTACAGGACTGGAGACATTCCGGCTCCCCACTTAAAGATGAAGTAGGGAACGGGGAGTTCCTTGTGCCAGACATCGCTACCAGTCTTGGCATCAACACAGACCATGCCGAGCGTACTAAAGTAGAAGTACACATGATCGGCATCCGCTGCGGGAGTTGTCCCCGCATGGCTGTTGGTCATGTGAATCTCATCCACATCGCCCACTGGCCAGGTTCGCATCCACAGCTGTTCGCCCGTCTTGATATCAAAACCATAAAGTCCAATCGTCTTGGAATCGACCATGGCGGAGGTAAAGATCCGTCCCGCAGCGATCGAGGGGCTGCCGATGCCATCGCCAAGCTTGGCCACCCATTTGACGTGCTCGGTATCCGAGAACTCCGCTGGCAGCGCTGCGGTGGTCTTGGACACTCCGGAGCAATTTGGACCGCGAAACTGAGGCCAGTCCTCGGCCGACAGAGAGGCTGTGGCGAACAATACACAACTTACGAATGCCAATCGGTTCATCGCGTCGCTCCAGGTGTCAATTAGCGGATACGAGTGCGATTGCATTCTGACAACGAAGCTGGCTTATGGACAGTCATGACGCGGCACGATTTCGAGACGCGTCTGGTCTGTTATGCCTCATCATTTATCGAGCAGGGCGAAGAGGTATACGTAGAGACGGGTCGCGATGCCAGTCGCTCAACGACCAAACTCATCCGACGGCCGAACGCCTCGATCGAGAATGTGGAGTTGGCCTGTGACTGGACTTGTTGCGAGAGACACCGACGGGCCTCAGGATCGGAGAGAGCCGAGATCGAGTCCGAGAACTCAGCCAGTGTGCGACAGCCCATCCCGGAGATGATGTCGAGTTGCTCGCTGAACCCACCTCGTTGATCGACAATGGGAACACACCCCGCTCGCGCTGCCTCCGCCAGAGTCCGTCCGAAGGATTCGGTCAACGATGGATGGTGGTAGAGCAATGCGTCCCAGTCCCATAGCAGCGAACGGGCATTCCAGCCAGATGCGTAAAAAGTGGCTTGTCCTCGGCAGGCCGCCTGGAGAGGGGACTGCATGGAGATCGGACACCCGACGAACTCCCAGTCCACCTGGGGATGTCGAGAGGCGAGATGCGAATAGAACACCGGCAACGTGTCAGGCCACTTCCTCAGGGAAGGGGTACAGATTCGACCGATGCGGAGCCGGTCCGAGCCTCTAACTCTGGGAGTCACTGGACGCACAGGGACCGGAACGCCCTGCCACACCACGGAGTCCTCGGAGGCTCGACATTGGCGGGCCAGCCAGTCCGAACAGTACAACGTCTGATCAGCGATGAGCCGCGTTCCCACTGAGTGAACGTACTGAATCGAACAGGCCCCGTCCCACAGACTCGCCCCAGACTGGCCGATGTTGTGCAGAATCACGAGGTCGGGCTGTTGCGATTGGATCTGCTCCGTACCGCAGTGGGGCCAGGTCACCACAGGGTGAGGTTGAAAGACCTGCCTCGTCATCGAGTCGACGGGAGACAGAAATGCCACCGTATGCCGTAACAGGGGCCAGGCACGTGTCAGACTCCAGGCACACGCAGCTGTCCCTCCAACAATGGAACCGACGTTACAGACTTGCAGAACATGCATTTAGCGGGGCTCCCGCCAGCGGATCAGGAACCTCTCGCGATCTGCCAACCAGAGAGCCCGTTGGTGGGGAAGTCGATGGGCTGTGGCATGAGCGATATGAGAAATCGACAGACCGGCAACGACGGCCCAGGCGGGTGTCGTTACGCTCGCACAGTAATCTCGGACTCGAATCAGAAAATCGGTATCGGAGAAATAAAGTTGCAGCGCCGCATCAAATCCACGCACTGATTCAAAAGTCTCGCGACGTACCGCAAAACACCAGCCAGCAGGCAGGTCTACCGGCGGGTCCAGTTGGGATTCTCGACGCAAAGCCACGCCCGTAACGAATGCCAGACCGTGCCTCAGCGGAGCCAGAAGTGATTCCACCCACGGCCCCCCGGATGTCGTATCGTTATTCAAGAAGATCAGATGATCGGCCCGAACATGCTGCACAGCTGCGTTCCAGGCCGAGGTGAGGCCCGCCTGTGGCAGTGAGAGGACCTGCACGTTGGAGTCGCAGAGGTCGTGCAACTGGCGGACCGACTCGTGTGAGCTTCCGTTATCGACAACGAGTATCGGCCAGCGAACAGGGTCAACCTGCCGCAAAGACTGAATTGCCTGAATCGTGAGAGCTGGCTGGTTGTACTGAGGAATGATGATGACCACAGTGCCAGAATCGACGGGCGACCGAACAGACATGGACGTCGATCTCCTTGTCATCCCATTCAATTCGGAATTGAGTTTAACGAGTCGGTCAGTTCACCCCTCTTCACGGATCGGTACAGGAATGTCTTTCACTTCCGCGGCCAGTTGGGCGAGGCGTTCCTTGCGAGAAAGGTGGCTGGGCGAGGCTGCTCGCGAGTTAGCGCTGGTCTTGGGCCAGTGGTGGGGTCTGTAGTCTCGCATTGGACCGAGCCCTGGCGGCACTCGCTGGACCTGCTCTGTATACAATCCGCGGGTGGTCTCCTGTTGAGGATTCCCGACCTCAGCTGCGATGTGCTTCGCCACCGTCTCCACAGATTGATAAGGGAAGTAGTCATTCAACCGGCTTCCGGGAGTGACCGAGATCAGCTCTAACCCGGCCAGTGCCATGGCACGTCGGGAGAGCCGCAGATACTGAGCCACACGAAAATAGTGCAGGTCTGTCTGGATCGCTGCGGAGAGAGGCTTGGACTCATCGAAATGATACTGACGCGTCGTGGTCGCTGCTCCGCATTTTGAAAGGTCCATCCCCGCGTCGACACACCGCCGGTGAAATTCCCGCAAGAGTTCACGAGGGACATAGGTGACACCCGCCGCATGCGCCTCGAGAATCCACTCCGGCCCGGGGGCCACGTGCATGTCACACCCGGCGAGATAGAGTTTACGAAAGCCAATCGACCAGGCGAGATGGATGGCCTGTACGAGTGAGTCCTGCCAGTCAGTCACAGCCTCGTGACGACGCTGCGGTTCCTGCGAGTTGGCCGAAGTGAACGGCGACAGGAAATCGTTAAACCCCACAGCATGGTCGCGATCGAAGAACACCGTGTTGGGGCTGTCGCAGACCTTGCTCGTTGTGCCCGGTACCACGTCCATCGCGCGGCCACGTGGAATGAACTTCACGATGGAAGGATCGAGATAGGTCGACCGCAAGAATCTTCCCGTAGGATCGTACGCGGTCCAGAAGTTCGGTCTGAGTATTCGATGCCCAGCAAGGTTGATTGAGAACCTGGGAATCGGAGTCGCCGCGATCCGCTGCGTCGGCAAATCAGACAGAGAGGGACCACCGCCGATGATCCAGCAGCCAGTCCGGGTCGGGCCGCTGTATGCACCCTCCAGTGGAATTCGAATCTGTGTGCCGTCGGTCGCGATACGAAAGAACATTAGTGCGGGTTCCGAATCGACTGGGTATGGAGAAGGCAGACACACTCGCCGTTAAGCCACTCCAGCTGCCGCCGAAGCTGTCCTGGCGAATACGCGAGTTGAGTGTCCAACGGCGGTTGGAGGTTTTGTCTGGTGGATTGCAACGCTTTAACTCCAACCCGGAGATCAGCCGTCCTGCCAGTAGCTGTAGGGGTTGGAGTAGTTCCGACTGGAATGAGGAGGCAGATCACTGGAGGGACCATCGTCTGAACTGAGGTCGCCGGAGGAGGTGAGGCCAGACGAGTGATCTCCGGACGAGTCGTCAACTGATGAAGGAAGGCTGGACGGGTCATCGCTGGAGGAAACGTCGCTGGAATGTGGAACACTCGAAGGAGGATCGCTCGATCCAGGTGCTGAGTCAGCGGATGAGTCGTCAGAACTCTCCGACGAATCAGGGAGGCTCGAAATGTCTCCCGTCGACAGCGGTTCACTCGAACCGTTCGATCCATCCGAGGAGAAGTGAGAAGAGTCATCCCCCGGGGAACTGTCCTCCGGGTCATCGGAACTGAGATCGGTCAAAGAGGTGCCCCCCGCCGAGTGGCTGGCCCCGCCACCCCCTCCACCTCCATCGGGGAAACTATCGTCAGGAATGTCGACTTCGCCGCCGTTCGAGGGGATATGGTCGGGGATTTCCCACCGTTCGTCTTGAGGAGGCTCTGGCCACTGCTCACGCGGGTCCTCGGCTCCCACTTCCAGTCGGAAGCGGGGGGCATGATCGAACAGCACGCGAACCTTTTCGACCGTTCCACGGGCCAGCAGAGCCCCATCGGTGTCTTCGATCGCGACCGGACCATTCCATGGGATTAACGGGCTACTCTGGGGGACGGTCTCAACGGAGTATCGCGGAGCTGGTCGAGCATACGTGCGAAAGAACTCCCGGGCGAAGTCCACAGAATCGCTTTGCGTACGAATCCAGGGCACCCACAAACGCAACCGCCGATTGCCGTAGGCCTGGACACTGTCTGGCTCAAAGTAATTCGCCCGCCAACGAAAAACTCGCCGCGCGAGTTGCTCGCTGTTGTCGCGACGATCGTAGATGTAGTCACCCGTCAGTAGCAGCCGATTAAAGATCAATTCCCGGTCGTGCGATTCCTCCAGCGAGACCAGATCGCGCCCCAGCCGGAAGGTCATCTGTAATGTGGTTCGCTCAGGCGTAAAGAAGAACTGGCCTTGCGCATCGACGCCCCAGTTGGCCTGGGCTCGTAAGGCCAGGTCCTTGAGAATCGACCGGATCGACTCTTCGCCGCGGAACTTCGCGGTATGCGGTTTGGTCGAGACCAGCGGGTTCTCGACACGACTGGGGACATACTCGATCTGCGTCTGAGTCACCACATGATGCTGAATCAGCAGTCGCACAAAGTCGACGACCGTGGAGACGGAATAGGCCGTTTCCCAATTCCGATCGGGGTCGTTGGAGAAGAGATCTGTGGCTGCATAGCGATGAGGACGAAGCGCTGACGGAGAGTCCCCGAATCCACCCGGAAATACCTCATTCAGCTGGATCGACATTCCCGCCAGACGCAGTCGAAGCAACCCGGGATACTGGTACCGACATTCTTCAACGCGGCCCAGATACCAGCGATCACCCGTGTTGACCTCGCAGCTGATCCAGTCACCGATACGAATTGCAGAACGTTCATGAAACTCGCGCTGCAGAACGAGTTCACCCGCTCCGCATCCCCCCTGTCGATGGAGCTCAAACCAGCACCCGTTGATGGCCCTGTCGGCGAGAAGCACAGGCGTCCCGTGAGGCGTCGGTCCGTGATGCAGAATGCGGCGATTGGACATCGGAGAGCCCTGACGTGATGAATGGAAACAGTGTTCAGTAGCACGAACGCAGACGGATCAGGGACCCGTTTGCTCCAGGGAGGGCCGGCTGGCGTGGACGACGAGTGAGTACGTGAACAGGCGCGGCTTCGACAGGTCGTACTCGAACCGCACAGTCACGCACTCCCGAAACGAGCGATAGGTGGAGGTCTCCGGATCGAAATACAGAAACAGTCGGTAACGCTCCTCCGGGGTAGTTGAACGCACAGCCTCCCGCAATGACTCCAGGGTGAGGAACATCTGCTCTTCGGACAGCTGGGGTGTCCCCGCATGGGAACCAAACTGACCTTCGATGGCGACATCCACCCCGCTGGACGTATGACCAACAATCATGTCCCCCGTGGTTCGGGGAGCTTTGAGCTTGGAGTAGTCGAAGGTGTCCTGAATCCGGACAGAGGTCACGGGACGAGGCAGTTCGAAGACAGAAGCTGGCCGAACAATCGAAGGGCGAAACAGGAACATCAGGGATCGTCCTCGAGCCAGTGGAGTAGTTGCGATGAAACACGAAACAGCCAGGAGATGACGACTAGCCCTGGCGGTGGCGTGTCGACAATCCCTGCAATCGGAGGTCGCGTATCAGTGCGTTGACATCCGCGGTTTCGCGAACTTCAATCGTGATCCCGCCGTAGTGATTTACCGTGGAAGATGATTGGTCCAGCGACGAATACGAACGACCAGTGCTGCCAAACTCGGAAGGAAAAGCTGAACCGGAATTCCTGCCAGTCGCCGGGATGTCGCCCAGAACCGGAGTCTGGGTCGCCGCCAGGGAGACTGCGGTCATTAACTCGACCGTGCCGGGAGTGGGGGCATTCGCCAGTTGGGCTCCGGTCCGCAGCACAGCTCCCAGTGAACTGGAACTCGCAGCTCCAGGTCCCCCACGGGCAGAGCCAGCTCCGCCACCGGCACCCAGCGGCCCACGAATCCCTCCGCCCCCCATCTGCGAGAGAGCGCTCAATCGTGCGGCCACAGCCTGGATCGCTGACATGAGCGACTGCAAGGCAGACAACGCGGGTTGAACGTTCAGCGAGATTGGCTGACGGTTCAGTGCCTGGGCCTGCTGACTGATGCGAGTGAGTTGCTGGCTGACCAGTTGCAACGGCTGCAACGCCGAAGAAATATTGGCCAGTCGCCCCCCAATTCCACCCGCTGCGGTCGCCGCGTTATCGGCGGTCGACCGTAGAGATTCCACCTTCGCCAGAGCGGAATCGAGGGCCTGGCTCAGGCCGCTGGAGTCCCCCTGAATTTCGATGGTGAGAGATTCGGTCGCGGGCATGAAGAGGCTTTCAGAGAGGAAGCTGTCAGCGATCAGCTGTCAGCAACGAAGAGTGATTGAGATCGCACCTTGATGAGTGGGTTCACGTGGTTCAGTGAAACAACGGATGGCAGATGGCCCCCACGATTACACACGCGTGATCGTGAGAGCAGTACTGAAAGAACGGCCGCTGAAGGCGATGAGATTGGCTTTCTCACCTTCAGACATGGTGAGCGACTCGCGGTAGACCTTGGAGAAGACGATCTTCTCGTTGGCGACACCCGCGGGATCAGAGACCGTGAACTCCAAGGTCAACGTGTTCTGTTCGCCGGGTTGAGAGGTACTTTGCAGATTGGTCCCCTGCTGAAACATCAAGGTCTCATAGAGTGCGAGCGGGTCCGCGGAGCTGTGACTCTTGCCAATCAGCTGGGTCCACTTGGCCGAGAAGGTGAGTGAGGTCGACTCGTCATCGCCGGGACGGGTGTGTCCCTGAGCAATCGAGCCACGGTCCTTGACTTCAATCGTGTGCTGCTTGTGAGTCCAGCTGAGATCGCCTTCGTCGAGCAGAACGGTGAGAGTTTGCGGAGGCGTCGAACCGTCCTTAATCACGAGTTCGCCATCTCGCAGTGTGCGGATCACGGGGGCATTGGGCATGTGACAGCTTTCAAAGAGAGGTCGGGCTTGCAGAGGGCACTGGAGCCAGTGGGAAATTGTGCTGAGCAGTTGGCTCGCTGAGTGAGCTACGAGGGCGAGGACTCACGGGAAAACAACGTGCCGCGAAAATTGACTGTCCATTGCAGATGGCCAGCCGACTTCTGCGTCGCTGGTCGACTGAGGTCGCGCATCTCGGCTTCCTGCAGCGTCAGGAGTCCGTCATCACCCGCGGGTGGATCGAGCGGTAGACGCAGTCCGGCGACGAAGTGGCGAACAGATTCCGCGAGTGCCTGGACTTGTTCCTGAGTGGCGGGAACTCGTCCCAGACAGTTGACGGTGAACGACAGATCGATCCGCCGAGGGATACTCGTCCGACGAGCAGCTGGTGTCGAAATGCGATCGACCCAGAGTTCAACCCACGCGGGGGAGAGAGAGGAGTCGTGAGCATCACCCGCCTTGAGCAACGTGGTTCCACTCGGCAAGACGGATTCCAGCGATTGCATCAGTGCATCGAGTATGTCAGCGGGTATCAGCATCACAACGGGCCCCTGCGAAGAGTGCGACAGCGATCAAGCCCGGCTAGTTGCCCAGCCGAAACAGCGAGTGAACCATTGCCTCGACCCGGGCCAGTGCCGGGCGAACAGTGGAGCGGGGTTGCATGCGCGAGGTGCCGTACTCGAGGTAGACGATGTGATCGACGGTATTTGTGGCCGACTGTTCGGAGAGATGTTCCGACGGGCTGACCGGTGAGGAACCGCCGACGCGAGCCTGCTCCGCCTGCCAACCCGATTTCGCCTCACCCGTCTGCACGGGGACGGAATCGATGATTTCGGTCAGGGCAGAATTGATGGCAACCTGAACCAGTTGTGATCTGGCGGCGGTAATTCGTTGCTGGACTCGCTCGCGAATCGCAGAGAGTTCGCCTGCGGGAACACGAATGGAAATCTGAATCGACATACAAAACACCTTTGTGGTGGCGCACCATTAGACACTGGAACGAGGTGCGAGAGTGTGTGTTTCGAGAAGGACCCAGCCACCGGTTCCTGAATCTTCAGTGGAGATGATGCGATGGATCTGGTCTTCGACCACCAGCACGCAATCGAGCCAATTGAGCAAGTCAGGCAAGGTGGACGACTGGATCAGGAAGTGACGGGAGTCGCTTTGAACGCTGGCAATCGTTTCGGAGGGTGTCAGACGGACGGTCTGGGGGATCACCGTGACTTCATACTCCACTGCTGGACCGGCCTGTATCACATCACTGGCCTGACGCAGCACGGCAGGGCAGCCCCAGTCCTGGAGGACAAGATCGTGTGGTGCAAGGTCGATGGGCATGAGGAATCGTCGATGGGGAGGGAGAGATGTGCGGAGATTTCATTCACTCGCAAGAGTCAGAAGTGATTGACCACGGCCGAGAGCATTACACCGACCACGAACGACACGATGGCCAGCACCGGAGAGAGGTTATGCTTCCACTGTTCCACGACGCGCAATCTCTGTTCGTGATCGCTGATGTCCTGGTGGAGAGCCAGAAGAGAGACTCGGAGGTTCTCCAGCTGGACGCTGATCTTGCGAAGCGAATCGACGAGGCGGTCGATGCGTTCGTCATCGGACATGGAGGGAGGCCTTGTGGAGAATGCGGAGTGGGGAATACCGAGTGGAGGCTACTGACAGTTGGTGAGGCCCTGAGTAATGACGGAGACGGGTTGGGAGTTAATGAGGTGCTGGTAGTGCTCGCGGGCGGCGAGGAGGGCCTGCAGGTTGGCGGCACGGTCGGTCTGTGATCCGGCGGGACCACCAACTCCGTAACGCAGAGCGGCGAGCTTGCCATCTCTCAGAAGGTTCGCGATGTCGAGGTCGATCTGTCCCAGGACACCGTACAGCTGGGCGGGAGTCAGTTCGGCCCCGCAGAGCGTGGAGAGGTCGGGAAGATCCATTACAGGATGCCTTGATACGGCGACCTCGAACCGAGGGCCTGGACAGGGTGGAAACATCGTGAAATCGATGCGGATATGCAGCGTCAGATTCGATGTAAATCAGTGGGCCGGCGGGAAGTCTTCTTCACGCTCACGCAGGACCGCATAGGCGATCAGGCGGGCTTGCTCGAGATAGCCGAGATCATGGAAGTGCGATTCTGTTACGTGCAGTCGTTCGCACGTCCGAAGGATCCAGTAGTCGAGTGTTCGTGGAACCGTCAGGTCGGTGCGGCTGGTGCCACCGAAGAGAAATTTGTGGTGGCCTTCTGCAGATCACTTTCGATCAGATTGCTGAGTCGGCAGGTCCAGTTCGAGAGTAGAGCCAGATCACCAGCAGTTAGGCCCGCCGCTTCCATCTCGTCGAAGAGTGCATCGGCATAGCGAATCCACGCGGACAATTCTTTTGTACAGGGAGCGGATGTCGTGAAGCGGATGTGGGGGTCGGACTGCAGCGATTCGACAATGGCGAAGACTGCGACCCGCTGGTGGTAGAGATCGACCTCATTGAGGTAGTCAGTATCGCCCAAGTCACTCGTCATGATCGCCAGTCCAGACTCGTCACGCAGTGGCTTCCCTGCGGAGTCGCGGGCGACCTTGCGGGGGGCCTGGGGAGCGACGAAGCCTCGGCTGCGCAATCGGCGATGGAAGCCGAGCGAGAGGGGCTGCATGGTGAGAGTGATCGGCTCGCCCGTGGGCCGGGGGAGTTGGATGACTCGGCTGGAGTTGGGAGAGAGACCGGGGAGAAGCATAGAGGTGAGGGGGAGAGTGGGAGAAGGGGAGACAAGAGCCAGGGAGCAGGGGAGGCACGAGTGGGGTACCTCCCCTGCTCTGCGGGCGGACGGGGGGGATCAGCCACCCGCGACTTTGGTGACGAAGACGGTGTCGACGGCGCTGATGCCGCCGTAGTAGCGGGCCTTCACGCGGAGGACGACATCGCGTTCAAAAGCGGCTTCGCTGTCGGCCTGTTGCAGGAAGGTCTGGACAGGCCAGATCTCCGACCAGATGAACTGGCGGCGGAAGTCCCCGATGTACCAGTCGCGAGCTGCAGCAGTGCCCTGCTCGTCGATGAATGGTGAGGCAAGGACCTCAGCGATGCCGTTGATCGGATTCGCAAAGCGGGTCTGTCCATCCTCGGAAACGACGGTGATCTCCGACGAGTGGACGATGCTGCGAGCGGTCCCCCGCAACGCTTCCGGAACGAGGATCTGTCGAACGGGAGCGACGATCGGGCGTGGTGAGCCATCGATCCGGTCGTCCTTCACCTGGGTGGCGCGGTAGTGCAAGACCTCTTCGATATCGGTCCAGTCATGCAGCGTTACAGAGGCATTGAAGGCGGGCGAGGCGGTGTTACCAGGCCCCACGTAGTTGCGATTCGAGCCGTTGGCGTTGTAGAGCGTCTGGCCTGTACCGGCGGGACGATAGACAAACTTTCCGGAGGACGCGTCGCCGTCTGTCACGGCGCGAACGATGGTCCGTTCGCGTTCCTGCCGCAAGTAGTAACCGAGCGCCATCGCTCGACGATGGATCTCACCGGTCTGGTCGAAGCCGATCAGTTCCTCGGTGATACTGAGGATCCGGCCCTGCTTCGATTCGGTGGTCGTGACGAATTTTTCCGCGAAGGTCGACTCGTCGTAAGCGGCCCCTTCGTTCACGTCGGTCGGGCCGCCAAGGGCCTTGAAGCCTGCGATACGGGCGTTGCGAACTTTGCTCGGCAGAACGGTCACGAGTTTGTCGCCGATGAAGCCCGACTGATCATCGTAACCTTCGAGGACCTTGCGGCTAATGAGTTCGCCAGTGACGACTTGAAAGAGAGTCGTCCCGACGGAGCTGCTGGTTTCACTCAGCAGATGGCTGGTGGCGTCCACCGAGGAAAGCCGGGAGTCGAAGGAGAGTCGCGATTCACGGAGGCCCTTGAGCTTCGGCAGCACACCGCACGCGGAGGCGAGTTCATAGTACGAGAAGTCGTCGGGGGTCAGCTGCTTTTCGTTCAGCAGGTCGACGACCTTGCGATAGAAACCGGCATGACCGTGGGACTGGATGAGGTCGCGAAGTGGTGTTTGCATGAGGGGCCTGAGTGGGGATGGGGAGAGTGAGAGCAAGGGCGATGGGAGACAGATTGAGTTGCTGGGAGACGGTCAGGTGCGGTAGCGGATGGCGGCGATGAGGTCAGAGTTCAGAGTGGCTGGGGATGTGGTTGAGGCTCTCTCCCTGCTGAGTGGGGGACGCGAGCGGTGTTGCTCGCAGAGTTTGGCGCGGTCACGGAGAAGTTCGCGGCGGAGGTCCGTTGTCGGCGCCTGTTCGAGCTGCTGGAAAAACACAGGTGTCAGTGCCGCAGTGGGGAGTTGGAACTCGGCGATCAGCTTCTGGACTTCGCATTTCTGCTCGGCGAGCAGGGCGCGGGATTGAAGCGTGGTGAGTTGCTCGCGGAGCTGCTGGCACTCGCGCTGAGTGAACTGAAGCTCATCCTCGAGATGAGTGGCCTCTGAGGAGAGTGAGGTGTCCTGGCTCTCACGAAAGGTTTGGGTCGTGGCGGGGTTGATCACCGCGTCGACACAGACAACATCGCGAATCGACTCGACAGTGCTGCCATCCGTGGAGCGCTGGGCGATGACAACGTGCGACATACCCACGCCTGGCAGATTGGTATTGGCCAACGCCAGGAAAGTGCGTCCAGACTCGGTTTCCAGCACGCGGATGTCCCCGCGAACTCGGCCGTCTTCAAAGCGAGGGTTCACAATGTTCCCGACCAGATCGCGGGTACTGCGATCGCGAGGCTTCAGGCGGTCGGGTGCGTGATCAAGAAAGACGGGCTTCTGATCGTAGAGCGGCACCGCTTCTCGCAATGCCGTCTCGGAATAGTGATACCCATTCCGGGAGTCTGGTCCCGTCAGAGCGACGTTGAGTACGAGGCGGGCCTGGGTGTCGATGGAGAGTGCGGAACTCCAATCGGCGAGATCTTCGGTCAGAGTGTCTTGAGTCATAGGTCGTGGCCGGTCCGATGTGGGAGGGGCTTGTTTAACCTAAGGGGTGTTGGGTGCGCGATGTGCGAGACATCATCCAGCTGAGGAAGAGTGCACTGGGATTCGGTCAGAGCTTGCTTTACGATCCGTGACACGCAAAGAGGAGATGAGCGGGAGAATGCCCCTGAGGGGTCGTGAATCGCCTCAGCCTGATTCCATTTTGGATTGCATGCGGCCCATGAGTTCCGTAGGAAAGATCCGCCGGCTCCTTCAGATTCTGGAGTACCTTCAATCGGGCCGCCGTTATCACACGGGGGAGTTGTCGGAGTTCGTGGGGGTCAGCAAGCGGACCATTTTCCGCGACCTGAAAGTGCTTCAGGAATCTGGTGTCCAGCTGTTGTATGACGAGGCGGAACAGGGGTATTGGATTCCGCCATCGACGTTTCTGCCTCCGACCGATCTGACGGTCAACGAGACGCTGTCGCTCTTGCTGCTCGGGGAGAAGCTGGGGAGTTCGGGGGTCGGGCTTCCATTTCATGCAGCTGCGCGTGACGCGTCGATGAAACTACTGGCGAATTTGCCGCCGATCATGCGGAACCATTTATCAGATCTGTCGGATCACCTGCAGATCACGCTGACACCGAAACACCAATTCACCAATGCCCAGGAGAACTATCAGCTGGTGCTGGAGGCGATTCAAAAGCGACGCAAGATTCGGTTGAAATACGACAGCCTGGCCGAGAAAGCCCAGATCAGTACGCTGGTCAGTCCCTATCAGGTTCTGTTTCAGAATCGGTCCTGGTATGCCATCGGGCGGTCATCGCTGCATAAGGAAGTACGGACATTTCATGTTGGACGCATTCTGGAAGCAGCGCTCACTGATGATACGTATGAGATACCGCCGCGGTTCACGCTGAAGAAGTACTTCGGCAACGCCTGGCGGATGATTCGCGAGGAGCCCGAGGTCGAGGTGGTGGTGCGGTTCAAGCCACTTGTTGCCAGGAATGTCTCGGAGGTCTTGTGGCACTCCAGTCAGCAGCTGGAGTGGAACGATGACGGGTCGCTGAACTTTCATGTTCAGGTGGCGGGAATCCGGGAGATCTCGTGGTGGATACTGGGGTATGGAGATCAGGCGGAGGTGCTGGCTCCACAATCGCTGCGCGAGCTGATTCTGGGTCACATCGACAAGATGGCGGCAACGTATCGAGGTTCAAGCCACGCCGCCCCAGAGAATCCTATCCCTGGGCAATCAACCGCTAAGTCAAAACCTCCGACAGAACGTGACCGTGAACATCGGTAAGGCGGCGCTCGATACCGTTGTGGTAGTAGCTGAGACGCTCGTGGTTGATACCAAGCAGATGCAGTAGCGTGGCATGAAGATCGTAGATCGTGGAGACGTTCTCGATCGCCTTGGCCCCGAATTCGTCGGTTGAGCCGTAGCTGTGGCCACCTTTCACTCCGGCCCCGGCGAGCCAGACGGTGAAGCCCTTGGGGTTGTGGTCACGACCGCTGGCTCCCTTCTGGAACGTCGGCATGCGACCGAATTCCGTCACGAAGGCGACGACGGTTTCCTCCAATAACCCACGCTGCTTGAGGTCGCGAATCAGCGCCGCAGCTGGGCGGTCGAGGATGGGAGCATGGATGCTGTACTGGGCCTGCAGGGTCTTATGACCGTCCCAGTTTCCGACGCCCTCGCCCATGGCATAGGCCCCGTTGAAGAGCTGGACGAAACGGACGCCTTTCTCAATCAGGCGACGGGCGAGCAGGCAGTTGCGAGCGAACCCGGCCTGGACCTTGTCGGGAGAGTTGGTGCCGTATGCTTCGTGGGTGGCTGGAGTCTCATCGGAGTAGTCGACGATCCGCGGAGCCGAAAGCTGCATGCGGGCGGCCATTTCGTAGCTGGCAATACGGGCGGCGAGCTGGCGATCAGCGGGATGGTGATCGAGCTGGGTCTTGTTGAGAAACTGTACGAGTTCTCGCGTGGCAATGTCGGCATCGGGGGAGATCGAGTCGGGACGCTTGAGGTGCGGGATCGCACGCTCAGCGCTGAAGGCAGTGCCCTGGAACGTGGCGGGGAGGAAGGCAGAGTTCCAGTGATTAGAGCCAACTTGCGGGACACCGCGCGGGTCGGGGATCGCGACAAAGGCAGGCAGGTCACGGCACTCGCTCCCGAGCGCGTAATTGACCCAGGCACCGATCCCAGGGAACCCATCGAGCGTGTAGCCGGTACTCATCTGGTTTTCGGCCGGTCCATGCGTGTTGGACTTGGCCGTCATCGAGTGGATGAAGGCGATATCGTCGGCCAGTCCTGCGAGGTTCGGGAGCAGGTCGCTGATCATCTTTCCGCATTCGCCACGGGGCCGGAACTGCCAGGGGCTTTTGATCAGATTACCGTTCTCGCCCTGAAAGGTGACGAGTTTGTCGCTTCCGGGCATGGGAGTGTCATGCCGCTTGATCAGCTCCGGCTTGTAATCCCAAGTATCGACATGGCTCAGGGCCCCCGAACAAAAGATCATCAGGACATTTTTGGCCTTCGGAGCAAAGTGCGGAGCCCGGGGGGCGAGCGGATCAGCGGCATCGATCACAGGGCGGATGGGCGATCGATCATCACTGGCCGTGAGGCGGGACTGCTGCAAGAGATGCGTCAGTGCTATCCCGGCGAGACCGGTCGTGAAATCGGTGAGGAGCGTTCGACGGTCCAGCAGTGAATTCATCGGAGCCTCTCG
>QWOR01000088.1 GCA_003669575.1 Planctomycetota bacterium
TCGGACCTCCTGCCGCATACCGCGAAACACATTGACGACCTGTGTCAGGTGCGGTCGATGTTCACCGACAGCTCGAATCACGCCCCGGCGACTTATCTGATGAACACGGGTGCGATCCTCAGCGGAAAGCCCAGCCTCGGTTCATGGGTGACCTACGGTCTCGGCTCGGCGAATCAGAACCTGCCGGGGTACGTGCTGCTCTACAAGGTCGGCGGTCTCGGCGGTTCACCGAACTGGAGCAACGCGTTTCTCCCCGCGTCGTTCCAAGGAACGCAGTTCCGGTATCAGGGGTCGCCGGTGCTCAACCTCCAGCCACCGGAAGAACTGGCTGCGTCGCAGCGGGCCACGCTCGACCTGGCGCAGGTGCTGAATCGCAAGCACGCCGCCCAGCGACCTGGGGTACTCGATCTCGATGGACGAATTGCCTCGTACGAGCTGGCTTATCGCATGCAGTCCCAGGCTCTCGACATCGGAGAGTTGTCCCAGGAGTCCGAGGCCACACAGAACGCTTATGGCATTCATGATGAGAACAAAGACAAGGCGATGTACGCCCGCATGTGTCTGCTCTCCCGGCGGCTGATCGAGAAGGGTGTGCGGTTCGTTCAGACATACAATGCCAGCGATAAGCTCGGTTGGGACGGGCACGACAACAATCTTGACTATAACCAGCGAAACTCCGCTCAAACCGACCAACCGGTGGCTGCACTTTTAGCTGACCTGAAGCAGCGCGGCTTGCTCGAATCAACACTGGTGATCTGGGCGGGGGAATTCGGACGTACCCCGATGAAACAGGGCAAGGATGGGCGAAACCACAACCCATACGGTTTCTCGATCTGGATGGCGGGCGGCGGGGTCAACGCGGGATCGGTGATTGGCTCAACGGATGAGTTCGGCTTGCGGGCACAAGAACAGCCGCAACCGGTGAAGAACCTGCACGCGACCATTCTGACGGCTCTGGGACTGAATCCCGATGATCTCTATTTTGAAACCAACGGCCGCCAGGAACGACTGACTGGTGTTGCCCAGAGCTGGAAACTGATTCCCGGCGTGCTGCGCGGGGCCTAGGTCGATCTCGAGATCGCAAGTGCTTTTCTCTGTGCGAAGTGACCAGGGACAGCTCCATGCACAGGTGGGATGGCTCAATGGGTCATCTGCACTGGCGAAAATGGACGCCTTGTTCTCAAATGCGTGTTCACGCGGGGCCATGGATGCTCCGCGATTCGCGAGTGCCTACCGAAGTTCCCCCGATGCTTGACCTTCAGTTTGTCTGTGAGAACCGTGCCGCCGTTGAGGAAAACTGCCGCAACCGGGGTGTGCCGATCGATTTGGCCCAGCTGGTCAGTCTGGCCGACCGCCGCCGCCAGCTCATCGCCTCAGGGGATCAGCTGCGGCATGAGCAGAAAGATCTGTCGGGACAGATTCCCAAGGCCCCAGCTGCGGATAAGCCGGGCTTGATCGCCCGAGGGAAAGAGCTTCGCGAGCAGATCACACAGACGGAAGCCGAGCTGGTCACAGTCGAAGAGCAGCTGCGACAGGAACAGGCACAGATCCCGAACATGACGCACCCTGCGGCCCCGATCGGGCTGGAGGAGAGCGAGAGCATCACCGCTCGCGAATGGGGCACGAAGCCGAAGTTCGACTTCAAGCCGCTTGACCACGTGGAGCTGATGGCGAAGCTCGACATGGTTGACCTCGAAGCGGGGACCAAGGTGGCCGGACACGGTTTCTACTTCCTGAAGAATGCCGGGGCACTGCTGGAGCTCGCGCTGGTGAACTTCGCCGTGGAGAAGCTGCGAAGCGAAGGGTTCACGATCTTCACGACTCCCGACCTGGCACGCGACGAGGTGCTGCATGGCACAGGATATATGCCGCGTGGACCGGAGACGCAGATCTACTCGGTGCATAACACCGACCTCTCGCTGGTTGCAACGGCCGAAATCACTCTCGGTGGGATGTTCAAGGACGAGATCCTCGACTATGCCAAGCTGCCTCTGAAGGTCGCGGGGATTTCGCATTGCTTCCGAACCGAAGCGGGTGGGCGTGGGAAGGCGACACGCGGCATCTACCGCGTGCATCAGTTCACTAAGGTCGAGATGTTCGGCTTCACCGCTCCTGAGCTGGCGGCGTCGGACGAATTTCACGAGATGGTCGTGCGGATCGAAGAGGAGATCTTCCAAGGGCTGGAAATTCCCTACCGCGTACTCGATATCTGCACCGGTGATCTCGGCGGACCGGCATTCCGCAAGTACGACCTGGAAGCCTGGATGCCTGGTCGGGGCGAGGCGGGTGAGTATGGTGAGATCACGAGTGCGTCGAACTGTACCGACTTCCAGGCCCGTCGGCTGGCCATTCGGACGCGAGTTCCCGAGAAGAAGGGGACGCAGTTCGTCCACACTCTCAACGGAACAGCTGTCGCCTGCACGCGAGCAATGATTGCGATTCTGGAGAATCATCAGCAGGCCGATGGCAGTGTGATCGTGCCGCCAGTGCTGCGGAAGTGGATGGGGATGGACCGGATTACACCGCCCGCGGCATAGTGTTTCCAGCTCCCTCTCCCCCACAACCGGTTCTTCTCACATCTCGCGACTCCAGTAGGGGAGAGGGAGAGGATGATCTCAGTCACGCCTGCTCGGATGAACTCTTCGCTGGCTCGTCACTTAATGCTGATGGTCGGGCTGTTGCTGGCCATGGGAGCAACGTTAACAGCTGCCCCTCTGCCGCCCACGGAACTGTCGGTGGTGGACCACCCGCTCGATGGTGGTAAGGTGGTCGATGTGCAGTTCGCCCCCTCTGCGGATGATCCGCTGGGGCAGAATCCTGAACAGACATTGGAATATGTCGTGCTTGCTTCGGGAGAGTTTCACGGGGAGTACACGGAGGTTGCCCGTGCGAGGAGCAGTCAGGCCTCAAAGCGTCTCGTCGTTCCCGTGGGCAGTCGGGTGGCCGGGGTCCCGTATTGGTTTCGTGTCGTGGCTGTGAATGCGGCGGGCGAGAAGTCGGCCTTCATTGAGACACCTCAGGATGCCCCTGGAATTGCGACGCAGCAGTGGGTGGATGGTCGCCGGATGTGGCTGGCCGCGATGATGGCTGTGATCTGCGGGGCAGTGGTGGCGTATGTTGTTGCGGCCCGGCGCGGCGTGAAGCTGAACATTCGGAAGATCGCCGGTCTCGATGCGATTGAAGATGCTGTTGGACGGGCGACAGAGATGGGGCAAGCGTGTCTGTTCGTGCCCGGAGTCCTCGACATCAACGACATCCAGACGATCGCCGGGCTGACGATCCTGGGAAGAGTCGCGGAAAAGGCGGCTGAGTACGATTGTGAACTCGATGTCCCCACGAGTCGCTCGCTGGTCATGACGGCCGCTCGCGAGACGGTCGCAGCTGCGTTTTATGCGGCGGCCCGTCCGGACGCCTTTCGTGAGGACCGGATTTACTACGTGACCGATGAGCAGTTCGGGTATGTGGCCCACCTGACCGGGATCATGGTTCGTGAAAAGCCCGCAGCGTGTTTCTACCTGGGGGCGTTCTTCGCCGAATCACTGATTCTTTCTGAAACGGGCAACGCCGTCGGCGCGATTCAGATCGCGGGCACGGCACAGCCAGCTCAGCTGCCATTCTTTGTGGCTGCGTGCGATTACACGTTGATCGGCGAAGAGTTCTTCGCCGCGTCAGCCTACCTGTCGGGAGACCCGGATCAGTTGGGGAGCCTGAAGGGGCAGGATGTCGGCAAGGTGATCGTGACGGTTCTGGTTCTGGTCGGTGTGGCTCTGTCGACGATCGCTCCCTTTACGGAGCCTGACTCGTCATTCCACGCTGCGAAGTCTTATTTGTTGAATTCGATATTGGGTGAAGGGTGAGGCGCGGTTATTCAATTTTCTTCCCCCTTCCCTCAACACTCCCACAAGCCAGTGCGAGTCCAGACGAGAGCTGTAGAAATGACGCCGAGAATCAGGACTGTCAGGACGATGCGGTGCTGGTTCGAAGAGGGGTGAGTGGTCATCTGCGGCAGGCGTGCCAATCCATCGGCGGCGAGGGTGAGCCAGGGGATCAGCAGTGGCATGGCGAACCGGTCACCCGCTGCGATGGGGACGTACCAGGCCATGGCACCCCAGATGATGACCGTCCAGAGGACCAGGACGAGGCGAGATGCCCGGGGGAGCTGAGTCATACCAACGAGAGCGATCAGAAAGAGCGGCACACCGACCAGCAGGCGTGAGTCGTTCCACGGGGCGGTTCCCAGTGTTCGCAGGCCGATAAAGGCCTCCCAGACGAGGCCCGTCGCTTCCCGCTTGAGCATGTCGACGGGGGAGTGACTGGCCACGTAGGCTGTCCGAGCCTCCCGTAATGTCATGCGGTCTGCCATCGCGCTGGGCGATTCATAGGCATCAACCCATAGTAGATACGAGTTGACGTTGTAGGTCGCCGAGCCAAACCGAATCTGATTGCGTACTAGAAGCGGCGATGAAATCACAACAAAGCTGGCCGTGAAGACGATCAGGGCCATGAACCAGCTTCGACGTTGTGCCGCGTGAGTGAGTGCCATTCCAACAAACGCCAAGGCTGCACCCCCGAAGAGCAGTAGCCCGGTGCCTTTGGTGAGATAGACCAGACCACAGAGCCCGCCCGCCACGGCGGCGTTGCACCAGTTGATCGATCGGGAAGTCGTTGGATCGGTGGTGTCTTTGGGCGGAATGAGTGCGAGCCAGAGTAGACCCGCGAGGCCGGTCAGCAGCGATTCACACACGATCCGAGGAGTATGGTAAAGCCAGGCACCGTTGATCCCGATCAGCACTGACAGAATTCCAGCAGTGAGCGGTCCCAGCTTGCGCCATGCAAGAAGCAGAATCAGTGCGAAGGTCACACTGGCAGCTGCGATCGAAACCATCCGCCCCCCGTCGAGGGTCGGGTTCAGCGATTGCATGGCCAGCAGCAGAGGGTGTCGGTTCGATTCCTCGAACTGTCCCGACCAGAGGTCGCTCCAGAGTTGAGGGATCCCTCCCCGATCGTGAATTTCCTGGGCGGTGATCAGGAAGGCTCTCTGATCGTCGTCATCGGGCGGATCCTGGTGACGATAGACCCAGACGGTGTTGACCGTGAAAAAGAGGATCCCGCTAGCGAGCAATCCCCAACGGGCGAGTGGGCTGGCGGTTTCCGTCCGCAGTGGCTGGTGATGCGTCAGCTTGGTACGGAGCGAGTTCTGAGCATTGGCGATCGCGGCATCACTAAGTCGCAAGCACAGCACCCACGCGACCAGACCTGCAAGGACTCCCGCTCCAGCTGTGCCCCAAAGGAAGGGTGAGCGGCTGTCGATCTGGAGACCTTGGCGCGCAACTACGCTCGCGCTCAACCAGGCGAATGCCCCCACGACAGCCAGCAGGTATCGAATCGTTCGTGGTCGAACGGACCACTCGTGGGGATGCATGGTCGACCCGTGAAAGTGATGTTGTCGGCAACAGAAAGCGAAAGGAGAGGGGGCTGGACTCCCCTCTCCTTGGTGAAACGACTGAGTTCAGAAAATCACTGGCCCGGCGGGAGCCGAATCTTTCAAATGAGTTTGAATCAGGTTCATAGTCACTCTGCTCACGGGACAGACAGGAATGTCTGTCCTACTGGTGCGGAGCGAGAGGGATAGTGAAGTCTCCAAACTCGCGACAGCGACCACTCTCGATGTGCCTTAGCCGACGACCTGTTCGTCGGTTTCAGGCACAGCTGGGCTGTCTGGATCGAACCACTCGTCCTTGAAGACGATGCGTTTCTTCTTCTCCATCGCGAGATTGGCGGTGAGAGCCATGATCGCGTCGGCCATCGCCACGGTGCCGGGGCAACGCAGGCCGCCCTCGCTGGCGGGCAACAGCTTGCCATCCTTGTAGTAGGTCGGGCCGAAGTTGCGGATCGCGTAGGAGAAGTGCTCCATTTCCTCGGTGTATCCGCGGCTGATGTTCGTGGCCCAGTCGGAACCACCCCCCGATGCCTTCGCCGGGCCGGAGTTGGTTTCGTAGGCACTGAGCACCGGACCGCCGGATACTGCGTTGTTGACGACCCACAGGCGTTGATCGGGGCCACCGCCCTCGCTGCCGCGACCCTCTTCCTTGTAGAGCATCGCTTCCTTCTCGGTCTTCACGATCAGCGTGCCACGGCTGCCGAACACGGTCTCGCCGTAAGGCTCGAACTTGTTCGTGCTGATCGACGAGTAGGTGACAACGGCGATGTCGCGGTCATCTTCCTGATAGTGACGACCGGGGAACTCGAAGGTCACATAGATGTTGTCGTAAACTTCACGGGTGTCGTTCCACTTATCAGCGGGGCCGACGTTCTTGATGCCGTAGAAGTTTTTGCCGCCGAATCCCTGCACGGCCAGCGGGTGGACCTTGCCGAGGAAGATACTGCAGGCGTCCATCTGGTGGCTGCCAAGTTCGGCCATCAAGCCACCGCCGGTCTTGTTGAACAGACGCCAGTTGACCAGCTGATTCAGATCGTCGTACCCGAACTTGGTCAGGTCGACATCCTTCATCGCTTCTGCGTCTTCCTTGTCGACCTTCTTCACCCAGCTGTCACTGTTGGGGAAGGAGTTGTTGCGATGCCACTGAGCACGGATGAATTTGATATCGCCGAGCAGACCACTGCGGACGAGGTTGGCGGCGTTGTCGTACAGCACGCTGTAGTGCCGCTGATGACCGACGGCGAGCAGCAGGTTCTTGTCGCGGGCCAACCG
The DNA here is from genome assembly GCA_003669575.1 of Planctomycetota bacterium. Lineage (GTDB taxonomy): Bacteria > Planctomycetota > Planctomycetia > Planctomycetales > Planctomycetaceae > TH-plancto1. The sequence goes on from QWOR01000088.1 coordinate 6,713, forward strand.
GATCAGCTCTTTGCACTCGGTGATCGTGCGGGCCATCAGCTTTTCGCAGAGCACGTGCAGACCCGCCTCGAGGCAGGCCTTGGCGACCGGAGCGTGCTGGTTGAGCGGGACAGCGATCACGACAGCTTCGAGGCCGAGTTCGTCCTTGGCAGCGATCAGATCGAGGTGCGAGTTGAAAGTCCTGACCTTCGCAGCAGCGTCGGCTCCGAGCTTTTTGATCAGACCGACGCGGACTTCGTCGCCGTCACCCTGGAGGGCGCGGTCACGATTGGACTTACGCAGGTCGGCGATGGCGACAACATCCATATAGGCAGACGGGTGCTGAGCCAGTAGGACGTTGCCTTCGTCTCCGGTGCCAATGAAGGCGACCTTCACTCGCTCGCCCTGTAACTCCTTATAGCCAAAGACCATGGCTCCAATGCCTGTGGCGCCGGCAGCGGCCCCCTTGAGCACGTCGCGGCGGGTCAGTGACACAGCGTCGGAAAAACTCTGCTTCCCAATCTTCTGCTGCTCGGGGGTCAGGTTCATTGCGATCTCCGAATACTCAAAACAGGCCAGAGAAGCTCCAGGATGCTAGAGCCACGCCAACAAATGACATTCCAGGTCCCACATTATAGGCGGAAGCCGAGATTTTTCCCCTGAAACAGGTTCGCTTTCAAGTCCCCGGGCAAACTCCAACCAAACTGCCCCTCAAAACCGAAATTCGTAGGGACAGGTGTCGAACAGGAGAATCAGTCGAACCTCGCACGAGATCCCTTTCCGCAACTTGGAATTTCCGCATCCCTGCCAATGTCCCTGACCTCGTTAGCCGATTCAAGCTAAGGGGTTCTGGAGACGCATCTGTGGTTGTTGATGTGTTTCTGACACGCTGGGAAGATTTCAACGAAAATAGGGATCGTACCCGTTTCGTTTGCGGATCTGACTGGTGGACATCGATTCGAATTTGTGACCGGAGTGAGATCCAAGTACCATGTCTGAACGGATTGTCTGACCGAGAGGATTCAGGCGTTCGGTTTCAGACAGGTCATGCGGGCAGAAGTCTCCGAGAGACTGAATTGTCTCACGGAGGAAAGCTGCTGGATGTCCACACTTTCGATTCATGTCTGAAGACTTAGGGGTATGACGCCCTTTTCCCCCGCAACAATGGATCAATGCGGCATTCGGCCATTGAAGGCCAGTTGCTGATATTGGCAGCGATGACGGAGAGGCTCCGTCCGCTGTATTTTCTGGGCGATCACTGCTCACTGCAGAGATTACGCCGAGATTCGACACAGGAGAGTATTCGATGGGGCATTTGCTACTGACTGGGGCGACCGGGTTGTTGGGCCGTTATCTCATGCGAGATATCATGGAGAAGGGCATTCCGCTGGCCGTTCTCGTGCGCCCCAGCCGCCGCAAGTCACCCGCGATCCGCATCGAAGCTGCCATGCGGGCCTGGGAAGAGCGTCTCGGTCGCAAGTTGCCGCGGCCCGTTGTTCTGGAAGGGGATATCTCCCTGCCCGACTTCGGCCTGAGCCCCGAACAGATCATGTGGACCGCCGAGAACTGCGACGCCATGCTGCACAATGCGGCGAGTCTGTCATTCGTGACAACGGGCCGCGACGCCGAGCCATGGAAGTCAAACGTCGGTGGAACCCAGAACGCGATTGAATTCTGCCGTCAGGCTGGAATTCGCAAGTTCTTCCACGTGTCGACCGCCTATGTCGCCGGTACGCGCATGGGGCATGTCTATGAGAATGAGCTGGATGTCGGGCAGGAGTTTGGCAACTGCTACGAAGAGAGTAAGGTGGCAGCTGAGAAGCTCGTTCGTGAAGCCAAGCACTTCGACTCCACGACATTCTTCCGTCCGGGGATCATCATCGGCGACAGCGTCACCGGGATGACGACCACTTATCACAATTTCTATGTGGCGGTCGGTCTGGCGAAATCACTGGCCGATCACAAGACCGTGAGGGACGAGACCGGGCTGGCGGTGGCCAATGAGGTGCACTTCAACATGAACGGCAACGAGCGTAAGCACCTCGTGCCGGTTGACTGGGTCTCCGCAGTGATGGCTCACGTCATTGATCAGCCTCAGCATTACGGCAAGACGTACCACCTGACCCCGAGTGTGCCGATCACCATGCGGCTGATCCGCGACGTCCTTGAGGCCGAAGTCGGTTTCTACGGGGTGGAGTTCTATGGCGCTGGCGACCGTCGCGCGGACTCGTCCGAAAACGAAGAGGTCTTCTTCCAGCACATGGAAGTTTACAACTCCTACTGGCGCGACGATCCGCAGTACGACACGACCAACACGCGAACAGCAGCTCCACACCTGCCTTGTCCGATAGTGGATCGGACCTTGCTGCGTCACCTGACGCGGGTGGCGATTGAGAACAAGTTCAGCTGGAAAGACCCGGTTGTCGAGGAACTGCCCGTCGCAGCAAAGGTTTGATTGACACTCTGCTAATCGACTTCTAAAACGCCCAGTGGTCACTGACTACTGGGCGTTTGTTCACTTTTGACGCCAGTACAGGAGTCGGTCAAACGGAATGGAGCCGTCATGGCGGATCATCGATCCCCCGTCGGGCGTGGTTCGGGCTTGAGGCCCCCCAACCGGTTTGGAGAAATCCACGCTGAACTGGATCTTGAACACGTCGAACACGACGACGAGTATCTGGCGGCGCTGGCAAAGATTCCGACGCAGTATCTCCCCGACGACTCCCGGACAATCATTTCAGAGAACGACAGTCCCGATCTGCCGTTCCGGTACAGCCTCAACACTTATCGCGGGTGCCAGCACGGATGCAGCTATTGTTACGCTCGACCGACGCACGAATATCTGGGGTTGAACGCGGGCCTCGACTTTGAAACGAAGATTTTCTTCAAGCCCAATGCCTCGGCGTTGTTTCGCGAGTGGCTGAACCGGGATCGGTACGTCCCGGGAGCGATCATGGTCTCCGGGGTTACCGACTGCTATCAGCCCGGGGAGCGGGAATACCGATTGACGCGCGCGTGCCTGGAGGTCGCCCTCGAAGCGCGGCAGCCGCTATCCATCGTGACCAAGAACGCTCTCGTGCTGCGGGATCTCGACCTGCTGCAGGAGATGGCCCGTCATCAGGTCGTTTCCGTCGCGGTCAGTGTGACAACACTTGATTCCACTCTGACCAGAGTTCTGGAACCTCGCAGCAGTACCCCTGAAGCCCGGCTGCGGGCGATCCGCACACTGAGCGAAGCGGGGGTTCCCACCCGGGCGATGCTCGCTCCGATCATCCCCGGCCTGACCGATCACGAACTCCCAAATCTCGTCGCAGCTGTGGCAGAAGCCGGGGCGGAATCAGCAGGACTGATCCTGTTACGGCTCCCACTGACGGTCAGACCGGTGTTCCTCGATTGGATGGCCCAGCATGCTCCGGAGAAACGCGAGAAGATTGAAGCTCTGATTCGTTCGACTCGCGACGGTCAGTTGAACCAGTCGAAGTTCGGCCAGAGGTTTCGCGGGACGGGTCCCATCGCAGATCAGATTCAGCAGACCTTCCGTGTTTTCTCGAAGAAGTATCGCCTCGATGGGGGAGGCACCCCGCTCGATTACTCGAGGTTTAAGCCGCCGAAACCCAAGTCGGGGCAGCTGAGATTGTTTTGAGCGAGTCTCTCGTCCCGGCCGCTCGCCATGCGGGAGAGCCACTCCTACAATGCGGCCTGTGAACGCGGTGGTTCAATCGCGAGGCGTGCATGCCGATCCTTCCAATTGCTGTCTGGGAGCGGAATCCGTACTGGGTTCCCGAGTTACAGCGTCAGTTGGAACGCCTCGGGGTACGTGTAGCGACTTGCCGGAACGAGGCCGATGTTGCTGCCCGAACTGCTGAGGGTGCCCGTCAATTGGTGATTGCTCTGCCTCCGGGGGAGCGGTTCTCGCTGCCGGAGATTCAGCAGTGGATTTCCAATGGGGTGCGAGTCCACGTGGTTCTCAACCCAGTCGATGAGCCATACCGGTGGTTTCTCCACGAACTTGGAGCTGCCAGTGTGTTCAACTTCGACGAGGCGAGAGCTTTCCTGATTGGGACAGTGTCAGGCATGGAGTATCCGGGAGAGCATTCCAGCTGATTGCGATTCAATCGACGGTCTCTCGCGAGTGACAGAAGAATTTCGAGCAAGGTGGTTTTGATGCTGACTGAACAGAGTGTCCGTGACGTTGTTTCCCAGGTTCGCGATCCGGAGATCGGAAGATCCATGGGCGAACTCACCATGGTGCGCGAGGTCCAGGTCAGTGGCACTTCGGCGAAAATCGGTATCGAACTCCCGACTCCCGCTTACCCCGATCGGGAACGGATTACGACTGCGGTCAAGCAGGCCGTCACTGCACTCGGAGCCTCGGGTGTTGATGTCGATTACACCTGGGCTGTCCGGGGTAAGGGAACTGGCGGGGCGATCGGCTTAAACGTCAAGAACGTGATCGCAGTCGGCAGCGGCAAAGGTGGCGTCGGCAAGTCGACGGTCGCTGCATCGCTCGCCCTCGGACTGAAGCACTTCGGAGCGAAGGTCGGCCTGATGGACGCCGACGTTTACGGCCCAAGCATTCCACATATGGTCGGAGCCTCGGGCAAGCCGGTGATCAAGCAGATTCAACTGCCCGACGGACGCGTGATGGAGCGGATCGTTCCGATCGATGTCGACGGGATGCCGACAATCTCGATGGGCTATATGGTTCAGGCGGACCAGGCGGTGATCTGGCGCGGTCCAATGCTGCACAAGGCGCTTTCTCAATTCCTGCAGCAGACCGACTGGGGCACCCTCGACTATCTGGTCATCGACATGCCGCCCGGTACGGGAGATGTGGCTCTGACCTTGTCACAGATGGTCGGTCTGGCGGGAGCAGTCGTCGTCTGTACTCCTCAGCAGGTCGCACTGCTCGACGCTGTCAAAGCGGTGTCGATGTTCAAGACGGTGAAGATCCCGATTCTCGGCATGGTGGAGAACATGACGGGCGAGATCTTTGGCCGCGGCGGTGCCAAGGCGAAGGCTGAGGAACTCGGAATGGCCTTTCTCGGAGAAGTGCCCGCGAATGCGACGGTTCGCGAGAAGGGGGACGCTGGCCAGATGGCTGATCTCTTCAAAGAGAACACTCCGACGCGTGATGCCTTGCTCCACATGTGCCAGCGGGTCGCTATCGAAGTCGCCCGGTCGCTGATGGAAACTCCCAGTTTGCCGACCCTGGAAATTCTCTAGTCGGGAAGAGTCCGGGGGCAGCGTTGATCGAACTCGAACAGACCAGCTGGCGGCGATCACTGGCGACCGCGATTCGCGATGTCGACGCGCTGGTTCGCGCGCTGCAGCTGCCTGATGAGTGGACGGCGAACGCCACCGCTGCGGTGAAATCGTTTCCTGTTCTCGTCCCGCGTAGTTTTCTCGCGCGGATGCGAGTGGGCGACCCTGACGACCCTTTGCTGAAGCAGGTGCTTCCGGTCATTGAGGAAGGGGTCGCTCAGCCCGGTTTCGTCCTGGATGCCGTGGATGATCGGGCAGCTCGCAAGGCTCCCGGGCTCCTGCAGAAATACGCAGGTCGCGTGCTGTTGATGGCTTCGGGGGCGTGTGCGGTGAATTGCCGGTACTGTTTTCGGCGACACTATCCGTACAGCGAGGAACCTCGTCGGCTCGACGACTGGGAGCCAGCTTTGGCGGCTATCGAGAGCGACTCGTCCATCCACGAGGTCATCCTGAGCGGAGGGGATCCGCTGACGCTGACCGACGAGCGGTTCAAGGTCCTGATCGAGCGACTGGATCAGATTGATCACCTGACTCGGCTGCGGATTCACTCCCGGTTGCCCATCGTGCTGCCCGATCGAGTGAACAGTGAGTTGCTCGATCAACTGCGAAACACCCGTCTTCAGCCGGTGTTGGTCGTGCATGCGAACCACCCGCATGAGATCGAAGCCGATTGCGAGGAAGCCCTGCGTCGACTCGTCCGTGCAGGGATTCCGACTCTGAACCAGGCTGTGCTGCTGCGCGGGGTCAACGATGACATCGATTCACTGGCGGGACTCTGCGAGCGGCTGATCGATGTGGGCGTGATGCCCTATTACCTGCATCTGCTCGACCGGGTGGTGGGGACCGCGCATTTCGAGGTGGCGGAGGAGACCGGATTGAAATTGGTTTCGGCCCTGCGGTCGCGGTTGCCTGGCTATGCGGTACCGCAACTGGTCCGTGAAATCGCCGGTGAGCAGAGTAAGACGCCCGTTGTGAATCGATAAATGGGTCTTGCCAAGCCTGCGGGATGAGGCTGGTCAAATAATATTACCGAATTCTTTATGAGCGCTTCTTATATGGGGGACAGCCGCACAGCGAGACAAACAGCCGCTTCAAACTAGCTGTGATTTTCTAGGTGTTGTAAGTCGTTTCTGAAAAGTGTTTTACGGGCATTGTGCCGTGGAGTCGCGACGCCGAAATCCGGACCTAAGCCCAACGCAAATCTGATCTTGACGAAAACTTGCATGCTTGAATTCGATTCTCACAAGAGAGATAATCAGTTCTCTTCTTTGGATCGAACCTCTGTTGGAAAGAGCCATTCATGCTCAAGCAGAACGATATGGAAATGTTTCGGTCACAGCTGTTGCTCCTGCAATCGCGAATTCAAGGTGACGTCGACCATCTTTCCAACGGGGCGCTTGATTCAGGGGGTGGCGATTCAAAAAGTCCGACGCACATGGCGGAATTGGGGACGGAAACCTACGAGCAAGAGTTTTCGATCCGCATGATGGAGAGTGATCAGGAAGTGCTCGACGAAATTCGAGCCGCTCTGATCCGCATCGAAGAAGGAACCTTCGGACTGTGCCAGAGCTGTCAGGAAGAAGGTCGTCCGCCGTCGAAGTCTTGGATTCCTAAGGTTCGCCTGAAGTATCTGCCCTACGCTCGCAACTGCATCGAGTGTGAGCGTCAGCGAGAAGGCCAGTACGTCCGCTAGACGTGGAGATTTACTGAGAATTCGAGGGGTAGGCAGCGATGTCTGCCCCTCTTTTCATATTGGCGGGAGATAGAGTGTCCAGCCCGCAAAATGTCTCGTATCTGATTTTCGATATCGAAACCGTGGCGGACAGCGCCCTGGTCTCCAAGATCCGGTTTCCCAAAGACGATCTGGAGCCGAAGGAGGCGATCACCCGCTACCGCGCGGAGCTGATGGCCCAGAACGGCAAGGATATTCTGCCGTTTACGTTTATGGTCCCGGCTTGCCTGATCGTGGCCAAGGTCGCCTCCGACTACCGGTTGATCGACCTGGTGGCCCTCGATGATCCCCAGTATCGCCCGTACCACATCGTCAAATCCTTCTGGCAAGGGTGGAAGCACTACTCCAAGCCGGTCCTCGTGACCTTCAACGGACGCGGGTATGATGTGCCGGTGCTGGAGCTTGCAGCTTATCGCTATGGGATCAGCGTTCCCGAGTGGTTCAACGTCGGGGCACATTCATACGAGCAGTCGAGAAATCGGTATAACATCTCTTCACATTTAGATTTGTGTGATTTGTTCTCGAACTTTGGGGCAGTCCGCATGAGCGGTGGGCTCAATCTGCTCGCCAATATGATGGGCAAGCCAGGAAAATCGGGAATCGATGGTTCGCAGGTCCAGGACTACTACGACGAGGGCAAAATCCAGGAAATCGTTGACTATTGCCGCTGTGATGTGCTGGATACTTACTTTGTATTCCTCCGCAGTCGTGTCCTGCTCGGGCGCCTCAGCCTCGAAGAAGAGCAGAAGATTGTCGACGAGACTAAGGTCTGGATCGAAGCACGAGCGGACCAGCAGCCGGGCTTGAAGCACTACCTGGAACATTGGGGGGACTGGAAAGCTCCCGAGTAGTGGAACCAGACTGAAATGGGAGGACTGTTGTTGGATTTGAGGAATCTTTGATTGTTGTGTTCATAAGGTGTTGTTGCAAATGTTGTTGCGGCATTATCGAGCTCTGCGGTTTTCGCGGAGGTCCCAATTCTCAGCTGAGATCTTGAAGAAATCCGCCTTTTTCCTGTGCCGGAAGATTCGATACAGCCGAATTAACCAGAATAGTTGATGTCGTCGGAGCAATCCGACCGATCAGTACCTTGACGAACCGTCATACGGTCAAAGATCACCGGTTCCGGCCAAGGCACGATGCCCGGTGCCAAGAACTCTGAAGGAGTCAGTTTCATGCTTCTGCCACGGAAATGGGTGCTGTCTTTGGGACTGCTCGCGACAGTCCCCAGCATTACGCTGGCCGGGCCGTTTGACGGAAAGCCGAAGTCGAACGCTCGTCCCGCCGCTGCTCGTCCCTCTGCCAAATCCTCGGACCGATCTAATGAAGAGATCGCCAAGGATGTGGCTCGCGAAATGAAGGGTGCTGGGGTCAAAGGGAAGGGAGTCGACATCGTCGTCATGGACGGTGTGGCCACCCTGACAGGTCAGGTGGGTTCCCCTGAGCAGATTGCTCGGGCGACTCAGGCGGCCTCCCGGGTCGCGGGTGTCGATTCGGTCGACAACCAGCTCGCCTCGAAGGATTCAGGATCACCCACCGGTGATCAGTCGATCCAGCTTTCTCAGTACGAGGCTCCTCCACAGGGGGGGAATCAGGGCGGCCCAGCTGCCGGTGGTCCACTCCTTGGACCTCCGAATCAGGCCTACTCGACTCCACCAGCACCGGTGACGATTCCCGCGCAGCCTGCTGCCGGACCATCGAACCAGCAGATTGCCCAGGGCATCGCTGACAAGATGGCTCAAGCTGGCCTGAGTGCTTATGACATCGAAATCCGCTTCAAGAACGGGGCTTGCAGCCTGATCGGCGAAGTCTCCAACGTCTCCGAAGCACAGAATGCTCAACGTGCCGCACAGAGCGTGCCTGGCGTGCAGCAGGTCCTCAACCGCTTGACCGTCAATGGTCGTCCGGTCGCTGCAGCACCTCAGCCCATGGGCCGACCCGGAGCTTATCCTCCCGGTCTGGCTGTTGGTCAGGGACAGTTGCCACCCGGCCTGCCATCACAGGCAGCTGGTCACAACCCCATGATCCAGCAGATGCAAATGCAGCAGATGCAAATGGAGCGGATGGCTCAGATTCAGCAGACCGGTATGGGCGGACCTGGCATGGATGGTTCCCCCATGGGAGCCCCCGGCATGGGTGGACGTCCTCAGGGTGGTGTCACCCCAGCTGGTCATCACATGATGTACAACCAGCCGAACGTTCCCGAGTACGCCTGGCCTACCTACGCTCAGCACGACAACTACGCAGCTGTGACTTATCCAAGTCAGTACGACGCGAGTGCCTTCCCGTACATCGGCCCCTTCTATCCCTATCCTCAGGTGCCACTCAACTGGCGTCAGTCGACCTTGGAATGGAAAGACGGCTCGTGGAATCTGCGGTTCAGTACCCGCACCGACAAGTGGTGGTGGTTCTGCAACCCCAACAACTGGCACTAATCTCTGAGAAGGCATGAAGCCTTCCAGAGTTCGCCAGCGGCCTCATCGGCCGGCCGGACATCAACGATGCCCTCGTGACACTTTTGTCACGAGGGTGTTTTTGTTTTGGCGTCGGACATTTCTGCCAGTAGGATAGACATTCCTATCTGTCCCCGCAGAGCACCGCTAGGCACCATCATCTCGCCCAATCGGGAATCGTAAACAACTCAATCACCGGCACCCGAAAGCTCGGCAGCAACGCGATGTCCTCGAGCATCATCTCGGCATCCAGGTTCCGCGAGCCTCGTTCTTCGAACAGCTGGATCGTTTTGGTCTTCTGATTGATCAACCAGACGGCCGGAACTCCCCAGGTCTGATACTGGGCCACTCGCAGCTCAACACCCTGCTGGCGATCAGGCGTCGACAGCACTTCGATCACCAGCTGCGGAACTGTGACGGTGACGGCGTGATCTGACTCCGCAAACCGTGGCCCCTTGAGAAAGACACTCACAGCTGGGAAGTAA
>QWOR01000046.1 GCA_003669575.1 Planctomycetota bacterium
CGGGGATGCCATTTTCAATGAACACGACTGGCGTGTCGAAACCACCGATGACGGGCGGACTGGATTCCTGGACATCACTCACATTGATCGTCAGTTGCTGTTCGAATGTCAGCCCTCCCTGGTCTGTTGAACGGACGCGGATTGTGTAATTGCTTTTCGTTTCAAAGTCGAAGATGGCGGCCGTTTTCAGTGAGTTGCCGACAAGGGTGAAGCGACTGTTGTCATTGTCGCCTGTCCCGGTTACCAACGAAAAAGTATGCATGTCTCCAGCGGCATCAACACTACCGAGCAGCCCGACAGTCGTTCCGATCGGTTGATTCTCAGCCACGACCGCTGGCGTGACTGTGATACCCGTCGGAGCTGCGTTGGCCGTCAGAATCGTCGTGTCGTTGTAGACGCGGCGTTCCCAGCCTGTCACCTGTCCGGCCGTGTTCATCAATGGAAAGGCGTAAGCCGGGTCAATCTGAGCTTTCCATGTCCCCGAAGCCGGGTCGAAAGTGACGTTCACCTCCAGATGACCGTAGTGCTTTCCGCCACTGACCAGTTGGTTGCCGTTCCAGACCTCTGGTGCATCCAGATGGGGCAGAAAGGTCTGGTACGGGTTCGTTGACGGGAGTCCCGTGGAACCATCGGGACCCGAACTGGGCCGACGAAGTTCATCACCCGCGGTTCCGATTTCGTAGAAGTTGATGCCGCTGACGACTGAATGCTGGTACATCTCGTCGTGGCCGCCAAAGACCGCATCGACGCCATACTGGGCGAAGAGCGGGGTGAGTACGCGCACTGGCTGGCCGGACTGGTTGTCGAAACCCGTCCCGGTCCCCGTCGGGAACCCGTGTGGTCCGACGGAGTAGGGAGCATGATGCAGCTCGACAAACGTGAAACGACTGGTGGCCTGTGCATCGGCCAATTGAGCTTCCAGCCACTGATACTGAATCGAACCCGGATTGAAGTCGGGATAGTTCGGTCCAGCCCCCAGGAGCCAGTTCGTGTCACTGCTCGTTCCGTTTGGTAATCCGTTTGAAACGTCGATCGAGATAAACGTGATGGGGCCGTAGTCCAGTCGGAAGTAGCGGTCTTTGAATTCAGGGACGGTTGAGCCGTTATCGGGTGACTCAAAGTACGTACTGAACTTGTTTCTTGCGATGATTGAGCCAGCATCGGAGTACCCGCCAGCGACACCTCCGTAGTCATCGTGATTGCCCGGCGTACCCAAGATGGGGATGCTGCTGCCGAGATCGTTGATGCTTCCAGCCATATGTCGCCACAGCTCGTCCCAGTCTCGCTGTTCTCCACCGGCATCAACAATATCTCCCGCGATGCCCAGAAAATCCGGATTGCGGGATTCGATGATATTGTTGTTCTGACGCAACCCCTCCGTCTGCTCGACGACATATGTACGGTTGGTGTTTCCGAAGGGCTGAGCCCAATTCACAAAATGACCGTTCGCGGATGGAGTCGTCTCCGTATCGCCATAGACAATAAACCGAACTGACGAATCTTCTGTTGGCGAAGTTCGAAAATGGCTGGAATAGACCTCCGCTCCCTGGTTGACTGTGTAGTTGTAGGTGGTCCCAGGCGTGAGACCAGTCACTCGAATCCGGTGCATGTAGGGTGCGTTGAGCCGGTCCGTCAAAGGCTCGTTGACGTTATAGGTCAGCTCCGATTTGAACACTGGGGTGGAGTTAAAGGTCAGTGTTCCACCAGCAGGCAGATCGACTGTCAAAGTCCCCGGAGTGTTGGTCTCCGTGAACCACATCACTGTCATCGCGTCGGGTGCGGGATTCTGCAGGTAGGGGCGAACAGTCGCCAGAAGAACACGCTGCTCCATCGCGTCGGTGATGGACCAGGTGTGCCCTTTCCGTCGACGAAACGACCGACCGAAGCCATTCTGCCGTGAACCACCGGTTCGTAACCGGGGTTGAACTCGGCTGAGTGTTGCTGTGGCGAGTAACGAATCAACAATCCGATTCAGCCAGCCGGCAAACGGGGAGTGGGGCATCGAATCGATTCCTGACGCTTGGACTTAGATCTACCCTAACACTGAGAGAGGTACCTGTTGATTCAGGCATCCTTTTGTAACCAAGGCTGGTGACGAAAAACAACCATCCCGGGCGAGGTTGCCAAGAGAAAGTGCGATCTCCCGATTTCGATCGAGTAACACCCGAGGCCGTCTCGTCGACCGCTATTCTGCTGACGCGACCTCTGTGAGGATACAGGATGGAACGAATGCATATCGCGATGAAACCCGGCGAGTTGCTGGCGATGAGGTTTGTTGTGTCGACTCCTCAACCACAAAACGCTGATCTTCCGTACGCACATAGAACAACCGGTCGAAGCCCTCGTCCATCCATCCACATCGATTGTCAAGAAATGCTCCGCCGAGATCTCAATCAGGCTGACTCATTGAAGCCGTATTTCGAGTGATGTTGTCTCTGCATCGACGTAAATCACTGACTGGGAGAACGTCGGAGGGCCGAACGAACTTCGAACGTTGTTCGTGAAACCGTATGGCTCGGTCGGGATACCGATGACATTCTTAGTCAGAATTCCGTTTCCATCCAGATCCTGAAATACACCGATCGCGATTGGATGGTTCTCTAAGAGCATCAGCGACAGTGTGAGAAGTGTATCGGTTGCTGGCAGGATGACTGTTTTGGTGCTGTTCGCTGGCAGCGGGAAGTCGCTGGCGGATTGATAAACGGCTAAGAACACATTTGAGGGACGACTCTTTAGTCCTGAGATGCTCACGGAGATCTCTCGTTCTAATACTGCGGGACTGGAACGTGCATGACTTTCGCGCGCAGGATTCTGTTCCGAGCTGATCGGTTGGGGAATCTTGACTGGCTGTGGTTTGTCGTCATGGACATGCCCATGTTCTGGTCGGGGCTGGGGACGTTTGTGAATGAGCCATAAATTGCCCAGGAGAATCGTCGAAAACAGGACTACACAAATCGTGAATAACCTTTTCATCACGGACTCTCCGGATTCAAACGAGACTTCTAACGAGAGGCTTTGGACCTTCGGTAGTCCTGTCCTCAACCTCGCTTCCAGCGTCCCGACAGCAAGAATGTGACCAGCCCCAGTACCAATGCACTGCCGAGTAAAACGGTGACTTCTTTGCGTAAACTGGAGGGCTGTGACTGGAACCAGAACACTTTCTGATATCCATCCAGAGCCCACGCGTTAAAACTCCACTTGCCGATTTCCTTCATGCGATCGCTCATGACAAAACGCGGGATCATACTCCCGCCGACAGCTGACATACTCAGGATCAGAACGACCGAAACGGCATTCAGCTGAGAACGTGATTTGCAAATCGTGGCCAGGCACATCGCGAAGCTGGCCGTTGCTGCTGCGGTGCTGGTTGTCATGATGCAAAAGCCAGCAAAGTGTTTGCCTAAGTGAATGTGGAAGACCGCCTCTGCCCAGAGAAACATGATCGTGATTTGCAAACACCCCATGATGAATATTCCCAGCCACTTCCCGCAGAGGATCTGAAACAGTCCAGCCTGGCTGACAAGGATACGATCGAGTGTTCCGGATTCGGCCTCATCGAGAAGTGATGCGGCATGGCCAGTGGCCGAAAAGAGCAGGAACAGCACGGCAATTCCAGCAGCATACATCGCGATCCGAGGGTTCTCTTGCGTGTCGGCTTGAGGGGTTTCGACAATGACACGGAACGCCCCTTCAGTCTGGCTGTTCGTCCGCAAAGTGGCGGTCGCATGCGACTCCACGGTTTCCGGATCGGCAAGACTGACATTCCCTGAAAATGGCGTGAAGTCATCTTGAATCGGCAAGAAGTCGGGACCTTCCCCGATCTCTGTAAAGACTGCGGAAGGCTCCGGCATCGCCGCGACCACAGGCCCATCGCTTGCCGGTGGCTGACGGTCAGACTGTGATTCCATCCCCGGCACACGTGCTCTTGGCGTTCCTCGTGAGATGTCTCTTCGGCCCTCCTGAAGCTGCATCATTTGCTGGCCGACGAAGGCGGCCTGTTTTTGAGTGAAGAACCCATTGATGATGGAGGTGACCATGGCGACAGCCATCGGGTTTTGCCCATCGCTCACAAGCGAGACCGTACAGGCGGAATTCGCAACGGTGTTCGATAAGGTCTCCGGGAACTTCGCCGGGAGTTTGACAATCAGGTCATACTTTCCTGATTGCTGCGCGCGAGAGATCTGTGCGGACACAGCCTCTCCATCAAGTCCCGCTGCGGCGGTCGACTCCGCAGGGTCTAAGGCGGGAAGTGAAGAACACTCCAATGAAGAGTTCGAATCGAGAAACTCTCTCAGCTCTGTGGCGAGTCTCGTAGACGGGGTAGTCACCCAGCCGACTCGCAACTTTTTGTCCGACCCCGAGGAGATTCCATTGCTAAAAATCGCGGCGAAGATGCTGAAGAAAATCACCGGCATCACAAAGACGAGAACCAACTCCAAAGGGTTGTTTCTCAAACGCAGATATAGAATGCGAAGGACCGTCAGAATCATTCCCGAAGACTCCTTCCGGTTAGTTCCAGAAACACATCCTGTAGCCCCAGGCTGCGCACATCAATATGGCTCGGCTGTTGGTCGATCTTTTGCAACACAGCCAAAACGACAGGCAGTTCCTGCATCGACTGCATCATGCATGTGGCACTGGTGCGAGGTTGGTCGAAGGCAAACCTCGGCAATCGCCACTTACAGGGAAGGTCGAATCGCAGGGTCACCCTGTGTGGGCACCCGACCGTTAGCTGCACGAGTTCGGCCAGTGTTCCCTGAGCAACGATCAGGCCGTGATCCATCACCACAATCCGATCGCATCGCGTCTCAACTTCATCCAATTGATGTGTGGTCAACAACAGTGCGGAACCCTGAGACGTCAACTCTTCCAGCATCGAGTAGATGCGTTCGCGACTTTGAGGATCGACTCCGACCGTGGGCTCATCCAGCAGCAAGATCTGGGGACGATGCAGCACACTGCATGCAATGTTCAATCGGCGTTGCATGCCACCAGACAAGGTCCGGGCGAGTGAGTGAATCCGATCACTTAAGGCGGCCCATTCCAACACCTCTTTGATTCGCTCTTTCAGGACTCGACGGGTGACTCCTTCGAGTCGGCCAAAGACCTCCAGGTTTTGCAGTACCGTCAGATCTGGATAGATCGCAAGGTTTTGTGGCACTAGCCCCAATCGAACATTACTTTCCGCGACGGATGATGTGGACAAGGAATGCCGGGTAATCGTCCCTGAATCGGGCTTCAATAGACCGCTGATGCACCTGATCATGGTCGTTTTGCCCGCACCATTGGGACCAAAGAGTCCGAGCAGTTCGCCGGGAAAGAGCTGGAGTGAAATCCCTTGGAGGGCGTCTCGCTTTCGGTAGGTCTTCCGTACGTTGTCGAGCGTCAGAATAGGAGTGCCAGTTGCCGTGTTTTCTTCGGTCATGGGCTGCTCACCTCGTAGCGACGTTGCCGCCACTCTACCTCCCGGCCACGATACTTTCGCAGGAGCGCGGTCCACTGGATGATCAGGAACAGCATGATCGAAATCGGGTTCAGTAAGCCTGCCAGCCACGCCCGGTCGTACTTCCCGCAGCAGATAAAGCGAGGAAGCGAGGAAAGCACACAGCTGGCAATAATTGGCCAAACGAGTGAGTCATGGACGTAACCGATCAGAGCAGCGATCGCCAGGAACCACGGCGATATGAACGCCAGCAACATCACGAGGGTCATCACGGGGAGCAGTGGCATGTTTGCGAATCCCTCGCTCGCATTCTTCAGCAGCCCGGACCAGGTCTCAGAAAATGTTGTATACATGCGGCACGTTGCGATGTCCGAAGCATCAAACAGGTCGGTTTTCAACCCAGCGGTACGGTACGACCGTGGCAGCATGATGCCGTCATGCAGTGACTTCTTGATCGAGCTGTGGCCACCACTTTTGTCATAGGCCTCTTTGGTCGTCAGGAAAAACTGTCCGCATCCCGCAGCGGCTTCCACACGGCGAGTGGTTCTCATAAGGCGAAAGGGAAGGAAACACAGGAGTATGAGATGGATGAGCGGGATCAGCAGTTGCTCGCCGAATGTGACGACTCGCTGCAGGGGAAATCCGCTGAGTAAGCTGGAATTAGTACATCGTCGATGGAGGATTGCTCGTCGCAATCCGTCGACAGACAGGGTGACATCGGCATCCAGAAACACCAGTTCGGGATACCGGGCCTGCTGGGCAAGCTGCCAACACGCAAACTGCTTTCCACTCCATTCGGCCGGGACAGGGATTCCAGGCATCAAGCGAACGTTTGAGTACTTCTGCGAATACTCAAGTACAACCCCACCCGTGCCATCTTCACTCTCGTCGTCCAGGACGCACACTTCACAGGTGATGCCCTCGCTGCGCAGCACCGAATCGAGCAACCGACCAATCCTCAGGACCTCATTGCGAGCTGGGATCAGGACGGACACCTGCATGTCATTTTCGACGGCGTCCGCATCGCGCCCCCCGACTTTTGGAGCCCTGCGAAAGTACGTCAGGTTCCATACGAACAACCCCAAAACAAAAGCAGTGACACTCAAGGTACTCCACACGAGTCCCGTCAGTACGACAGCGATCATGTCCGCTCTCCTGGTCTGACCATCTGAACCGGAATCGGCTCGGGACTGTGACGTTCTTGAAATCGCTGGCCTCGAATCCACACCATCATGCGCTGAAACGACTGGTAGATCCCCCCCACTCCCGCACGTCCCAGAGCGAGTGTCGAGAACGCTGTCGCATCCCGCGCAATCGCCCGCTGTGCCAGAGACTTTTGTGTTGCGGCGAGTGACTCCTGCAGCACGAGTGTTCGCTGCTCTCGATCAATCGGTAGCATGCTGCAATTCAGAGGGGAGGCGAACTCAACCAAAAGCTCCGGACAGCGTTCGTTCCAGAACGTGTACTCAATCGCCATCGTCAGGATTGAGCCCTTGAATTTGTTGTCGACCAAATGGCTCAAACCAGACAGGAATGGTGCCGGATTGCGGACATCATGGAAGCTGCCGGTGGGGGTTATCCAGAGTATTGAGTCTGGCGACTTCAGCACCTCCTGGCTGCTGTTCAAAAACTCTTTCGCCCCCGCGACCGAATCCCGAGTCACGGGGAAAAAACCCAAGCGTTCCAAGATCGGATAATGTTGCAATGCCTCGGCATCCATCGGAGCATAAAACCTTCGACTGGGAAACAACAGGTCTGTCATTAACACGACCGTCATTGGATCCCACCAGCTGGGGTGATTTAAGAAGCAAATCACAGATTCCGTCGGCAGTTGTTCCGTATACGACTTGCCAGCGCAACGTACTGCGTTGAAATTCCGGCGGATGAATCGCCGCACGTAACGACGGAAACCCCAATTCAGGATACGAGAGAGAGCGCTGGGCATGCGTTTCATACTTTCCTGAAGAGCGGCTAGCCCTTGGCTCGCGTCCGCCAGTGACTAAGCTGCCGCACTCGGCACTGAAGAAGTGAGCGAGTCTGATACGACACCTCGCAGATCCTGGTCGACCGTATCCGCCGCGATCCAACCGGACATCATCACCATCGGCATGCCAGGACCGGGGTGGGCCGATCCCCCCGCCAGATAAAGTCCCTTCAGTTCTTTCACTCTGTTGGCGGGTTTAAATGCACCCAGGAAGCGGCCATGACTGGCTAAACCATAGATCGCTCCATTCAAAACGTGATATCGAGTGTGGATGTCCTGGGGCGTCAGTGCGTGTTCCACTTCGATACGTTCTTCAATGTCTTCCAGACCGGCGGTCTCCTTCAGTTTTTTGAGGATCACGTTGCGGTACGCTGGAAACATCGCCTTCCAGTCATGATGTTTTCGCAGGTAAGGTGTATGGACCAGGACGTAGAGTGCCTCGCCTGTACCTGGGGCCACGTTGTCCCCCGAGAGCGACGGTGCACAGACATAGCAGGTCGGGTCAGCTGCGGGTTCTCCCTGCTGGTAGATCTGCTGAAACTCGACATGTGGATCCTGACTGAACACAAAATTGTGATGCAGAAGGTGCTCGTATTTCTCACGCAAGCCGAGGTACAGCACGACGCCCGAGCAGGCCGCCTCGTACTTTCGCTTCGAGAGAAACCGCTTGGCGACATTCTTTGGCAAGAGCTCTTCACAGGTGCGGACACAATCCGAATTCGACACCACGGACTGTGCTTTGAGAGAGTGCCCATCGTCCAGCGTAACCCCCGTGACATGCCCTGCCTGGCTATCAATCGAGATGACTTTGCGCCCCGTGATATAACTGACGCCTAGCTCTCTCCCCAGCTGCACGAGAGCGTCCGGGATCGCGCGGGTGCCACCGACCGGGTACCAGATCCCCTCATTGGTTTGCATGTGAGCGATCCCACACAGCACCGCGGGTGATGCTTCCGGCGAAGATCCCACGTACTGGGTGAAGTGGTCGATCATCTGCGCGATACGCTGATCCGGGATGTGAGACCGCACCAGCCCGGCCACCGTACGTCCCATTCTCAGGCTCAATACATCACGCAAGACTTTGAGTGAAAACGATTGCTTGACATCGATTGTGTCAGCAATCCCACCGACGCTTTTCCAGAAGAAGAAACGATTGGAGACTTCATCCAGTTGCTTGGAGATCTCCATGAACTTCTCATAGCCCAGACTCGTGCGATCGGAGCCCGTGAATGCCTGCAAACGGTCCTTCATTTCTGGAAGAGATTCGACCAGGTCAAATTGAGACCGGTCTGAGAAGAAACAACGCCACTGTGGATCGAGTCGTACCATCGTGACGTAATCGTCCAGCGACTTTCCCGCCTCTGAAAAGACTCGCCGCAATACCGAAGGCAGGGTCAGAATCGTCGGCCCCATATCAAACCGATAGCCTTTGTCTTCCAGCAGCGCGGCTTTACCGCCCAGCCATTCGTTTTGCTCCACGACGGTCACGGCGTACCCGCGAGCCGAGAGAGTGCAAGCTGCTGCCAACCCTCCGAGACCACTGCCAATCACGATGACGTCCGTTTGAGTGTTCATGTGTCACCATCTGCTGAGGTCTTGCGAAACTTGAGCTGGGAAAGAACGGAACGGATCAGACCCGGTACGATCCTGAGTGAGTGCAGAGCACTTGCGGAGTGTTCTAGATGAATCAATTGTTCCAGCACATCTGCATCCTGTGGCGTTGGTAATTGAAGATGCGGTTTGAACCAGGCACGCGTGGAAACAACCGACTTCAGCTGAGTCATCTCCAGGAGTCCAGCAGCTCCGCGAGTCATTCCATGTCCACTCCGACCTCGACCACCAAACGGGACACGAGGGTCCGCCGTGGGGACGATCAAGTCGTTAATCGTGACGCATCCCGCGTGAATGCGGCGAGCGAATTGCTGAGATCTTGTAGGAGAACCAAAGACCGACGCACTCAGCACCAAGGGGCACTGGGCATGCTCACATAGTGCCTGCTCTTCGTCAGCAACTCGCAGAAAGGATAACACTGGAGCGAAGAGGTCAGACCGTGCGATGGACATGTCGGACGTCACGCGGTCGAGGATCGCCACACCGCTGAGTTCCAGTTGATCACCGGCGGGATGCAGTGAGCCATGCAAAAGTTGAGCTCCTGCCAGAATCGCCTCCTGGATCCTGCCAGCGACGAAGCGTAAAGTCTGTTGAGGAGCCCCTCCAGATGGTGGACCACGGTCCTGTGCATTCGGCCGGGCATCGAGTTTCTGTTGGAGCAGAGGCAGAATCCGATCGGTCATTACATCAGTGGCAAAGACGCGACGTGGAGCCATGCAGGTCTGGCTCCGGTTCATGGTCAGTCCGAATACCAGACAATCACTCACCAGTTCTGGATCGGCGTCATCCAGGACGAACACTGCATCGCACCCGGAAAGTTCCATGACTGCTGGTGTGGTCGATGCTGCCAGCTGATGACTGACTGCTTGTCCCGAAGTCGCGGACCCGGTCAGAAACACCTTGTCAACACCCAAGCGGATCGCCGCCGCGGCGGCTTCAGGAGCTTCCGGCAGGATCTGTATCACCCCTGCAGGCAACCCCGCCGATTCCGCGAGATCGATGAGAGTTTGCATGGCCAAGGTGCAATTTGTCGCCGGCTTCACCAGGACGCTATTTCCCGCAGCGACCGCCTGCAGGACCTGAATTCCTGGAAGCATGAGTGGGTAATTCGAGGGACCGATGACCAGCACGACGCCCAGCGGTTCGGGAATCAATTCGACCGAGGTTCCCCATAACCAAGTCGGGCGAGAACGTTTGCTCGCCTTGGTTGCCCTCAGGATTCCTGCAGCCTCGTTCTCCAGGAATCGGCAGGCATCGAGTAGTGGCAAGACCTCAGCTGCGAGTGTTTCGGCGAGATTCTCTCGGTCCACTACGGCCGCGAGAGAGCGAGGATCCTTCGCAATGTCGTGCCGCAGAGCAGTGAGAATCCGGAGTCGATCACGAATCCCCAGACGGCTCCATGCAGTTTGTGCCCGTCGCGCACACGCCAGTTTGGATCGCACGACGCCTTCCACAGGCTCTGTCGGGGACTGGCTGGAGCCTGTTCCTGTTGTGGATTCGCTCGCATGCAGACACAACCGGTCGGCGAGGGATGCACGAGGTCGTGATACTTTGGCCACTTCGGATTCGACATGCCCCATCACGCCACCCTCCGTTGAGTCGGGGGGGCTTTCGAGGCTGTCAGGGGACATGTGGAATGGCCTGCGAACTCCAGCTTCAAGTGTTGACACATCAGATGAGCGGAAATTCGAGCCGATTCATAAATGACTGGCAGGCCGCTGCCAGGGTGAGTTCCTCCCCCCACCAGATAGACCTGCTTCAGATCGTCGAAATGATTGCGAGGTCGGGCGTGCAGCATCTGCCCCAGATTGTGTGCCAGGTTGAACGTGGCACCTCGGTAAATCTGATAGCTGTGCTGCCAATCATTCGGCGTCACCATTTTCTCGAATCGAATGCGATCTTTGATGTCGTGCAGTCCAACTTTGGCCAGTTGCTGGATGACGCGGTCGCGGAACATTTGGCTTTGTGACGGCCAGTCGATCTTCGAACTCTGATTCGCCACCGGAACGAGAACATACAGCGTACTCATGCCCTCCGGGGCCAGCGTGGAATCGGTGACACCTGCATTCTGCACGTAAAACGAAGGGTCTTCGGACAGCACCCGCAATCGATCGATCTCGTCCAGATTTCGCTGGTAGTCCTTGGAGATGTAAATCGTGTGGTGCTGCAAGTCGTCGTACCGTCCCTCGATGCCCAAGTACAGCATGAAGGTGGAACAAGAGTACTTGCTCTTTTCGATCCGCTGATCGGGCCACTGTCTCCGCAAATGATTCGGGACGAGATGCTGCATCGCTTGGGCGAAGTCGGCGTTGATGACGAGCGAATCAAACATGTGGTTGCCTGTTCGGGTCCGCAGTCCCACCACTTTGCGGCCTTCGAAATGCAGCTCCTCGACGGGTTCGTCCAAACGAACATCGACACCCATATCTCGAGCGATATCCGCCATTTTCTCGCTGACCGCAGCACAGCCTCCCTGCGGGTGGAAGACGCCGTACTCATATTCCAGAAATGCCAGAATCGAGAAGAGGCTGGGACACTGAAATGGTGACATACCCAGATACTTCGACTGAAACGAGAATGCCGTGATCAGGCGTGGGTCCTTAAAGTGCCTCTCTAAGTCACCCGCCACGGAAAGCCAAGGTCTCAGCCAAGGGACAGCCTTGAGTACCGAGGGACGCAGCAAATCGAACAAACTGTTAAACGGGGACTCCAGGATCGGGCGAAAACGTTCCAATTTCACTCGATTTTCATTCATGTATCGTTCGAAGGAATCGGCATCTTGTGGCGCAATCCGGGAGATTTCAGCATGCATTCGCCTCAAGTCCGAAGTTGCGTCAATCCGCCCGCCCGCCCCGAACTCCAACCGGTATTGAGGATCGAGCCGCGTCATCGGCACCTCGTCCCACAAGTTACGACCTATCGATTGAAAGATTTCTTCGAGAACACGCGGGTACAGAAAAAAAGTCGGCCCGGTGTCAAATCGGAATCCCTGAGCTTCGATGGCCGAGCACCGTCCTCCGACGCGACCTGCCCGCTCAAACAACGTGACATCAGCCCCGGCCTTGGCCATGAGCAGGGCATTTGCCAACCCACCCGGTCCAGCACCTACAATACCAACCCGCTTCCTCTTGCTAATCATCCGTGATATCGCCTTGCACTTGGATGACCCTGGAGGTCTCTTCTCCAAGGTGTCGGTTGAGGCCGTCGGATTGTTGTGGTGGCAACAAAACCTGTCAATTGCAGTTGCGGTTTTGCAGGAGCAGTCGCCAGTTCGCCTTGCTGACGGTGCGCTAGTGGCCTCGCCCGATCACGAGAAAGTGTAGATCGTTTCGGTCGGGAGCCCACATCGCGTTCCCTCGCAATTCGGGAACGAGCAGTTGCTCCGAGTTGACCAGATGTTTGGTCGGACAGTGGAGCTGCCGACACCAGAACATCCCCCCGAACCGGCTTCTGGCAGCATGGGCCGCAGAAGAGTCGGTACGAGATCAAGGGGATGATCGCCTTGCCGTTCGCCATCAACCTGATAGCAAACTTGGTCTTCACGCCGATTCAATTCGGAACGCGGAACCTGCCGCTGGCAGCTGCGGACATTGTGATCGCCTAGTCTACGATTGTTTGTAGGTACGGGGCGATCTGGTCGCATTACCGCTGGGTGATTCTGGCCAAGATCCCCTAATTCGTGTGGGTATCGCTGGCCACTGTGCTGCGACTTTCGATCACTTTGAACAATCTCTCAAGAAAGCCAATACTGACATGCCCCACAATATGCTGGCGTGACTACTGCTGTTCCTGATGGGGGCTTTAATCATGGCTGAAGATTCACCGCTCCCGTTGTTTGATTTCACCGAGGCCACAGCTGCGATTGAGGCGGCGATCGGTCGACTGATTCTGAACTGAATTCAACTAGTTGACTCTCATCATCGGGCTGAGAAGGCGAACAACCCATAGGAATTCCGCAGGCAATCATACGAGTGAGTCACACCGCCTCAACCCTCAATAAAACTGCTGCTCATGCGATGTGAGGAAGCCGAGTACGTACGCTGCGAAATGCCCGCATTTCAGTCAACCTGCCCGGATTTCGAGCAGGCGTATTGGCTGCCAGTCGCTCGTTGAAGTTGTGCCGAGTGGCCAGATCACCCCGGCGCAGATTTTGCGGACGGAGAATGGCTGTGATTCCGCAGCTGAAGATCTAAAGTCTGTTGGTGAAAACGGCTCTCATTCTGTCTAGGCGCTCATGGTCAGTAACAATTTTCTCCGCCGTGATGTGCGGATGCTGGGTGATTTGCTCGGGTCGGTCATTGCCGAACAGGCGGGGGCTCCTGCGCTGACATTGGTAGAAGAGGTGAGGCAACTCGCACGCGATCGCCGGGCCGGGTCTCCGGGGGCTGAGGCAGCATTGGCGAGTCGGATTGCTGGCCTCAGTCAATCGGACGCTCGCATCGTCGCGCGGGCGTTCAGTGTCTTTCTGGACATGTCCAACCTGGCCGAGGACCGACACCGAGTGCGTGTGCTCAGGCAGAGGGAGTCTGATCGAGCGCCGGAGCCCATCAGCGAATCCATAGGGGCTGGTATCAGCCAGTTGAAACGCGAGGGTTTCACGGCCGAGCAGGTCCAAGTGGCCCTCAACAGACTCCTGATAGAACTCATTTTCACTGCTCACCCCAGTGAGGCGAAGCGGCGAGCCATCCGAGCCAAACTGCGACGAATGAGGCAATACTTAATCGAATTGGATCGTGCGGATCTCTTGCCGCGGGAACGCAAGCAATTGTCCCAGCAGTTGGAGACAGAGCTGACCATTCTGTGGCAGTCGGAGTTCGTTCGACCGACCCGACCCACGGTACTACAGGAAGTAGAACGCGGCCTGTCGATCTCACCTCGGCTGTGGGAAGTCGTTCCTCAAGTGTATGCCGCGCTTCGGGTCGCTTTGCAGAGCAACTATCCAGGGCATGAGTTTGAATTGCCCGTGTTTTTGAGATTTGGGTCTTGGATGGGGGGGGACCGAGACGGCAATCCCAATGTCACGGCGGAAGTGACTGCAAAAACACTCTTGTGGCTCCGCGAGTCGGCGATTGAGCAGCATCTCGCCCAAGCCAATAAGATGTTCGACTTTCTCAGTATATCGGGGCGTGAGATCGATGCTGATGAGGCCCTTCACCAGGGGCTGTCGGCGGCAGTCGCAAATTGGCCAGCCCTGAATCATGCACTGGAACAAGTCGCTCCCCGCGAAATGTACCGTCGGTGGGTGACCATGATTCGCTGGAGGTTACAGCAATCGCTGCAGGCCAATTGGGATGAACCCGCACGGGCAGGGGCCTATCGCGATGGACAGGAACTTGTCGCCGATCTGCAGTTAATCTGCAACAGCCTGCATCATCATCACGGGCAGCTGCTGTTGGAAGTCGAAGTCCAGAAATGGCACGACCTCGCGCGGGTCTTCGGTCTCCATCTGACTCGGTTAGACATTCGTCAGGATTCCCGCCGCCACGAGCAGGTGTTTACGGAGATCTTCGCCAAGTTGGGCAAGAGTAAAAAATTCGAGGAGGTTTCCGAGGAAGAGCGACAAGAATGGCTCAGCCAGTCAATGGATCATCCGGTCATTCCCGAGATCGAAGACCTCTCGCCGCTCTGTCAAGAAACACTCCAGCTATTTCTCGTTCTGCGTCGGTCGATCGCGGCGTTCGGAGCCGATGTCATCGGTGGCCACGTGATCAGTCTGACTCGCTTTCCCAGCGACGTCCTCTCCGTGCTCTGGCTTTGGAAATGGGCGCTTGCCACGGATGATCCGTTGGTCACCGTCCCCGTGGCGGATAGTGCACTCAAGATTATCCCTTTGTTTGAGAAGATCGACGATCTGCAGCGATCTCCACAAACGCTGGAATCGATTCTGGCCCACCCGGTCTATCGCGACTATCTCCACACTCAGGGCAACCGGCAGATCGTGATGGTCGGTTATTCAGATAGCACGAAGGACGGTGGGTATCTCGCAGCTTGTTGGGGACTATATGTCGCACAACAAGCACTGCATGCCGTGGCCGACCAGCAGGGAGTCAAGTTGACCTTTTTCCACGGACGAGGAGGTTCCCTGGGACGCGGCGGCGGCCCCGCTGCTCGAGGGATTCTGTCGCTGCCCCCCGCTGCCTTGGATGGTACGTTGCGACTCACCGAGCAGGGCGAAGTATTGGCGGAGCGCTACGATGATGTGCAGATTGCTTATCGACATCTTGAGCAAGTGACATGGGCCACGCTGATGGCGAGTGCGCTGCCTGGACGCGAAGTCTCACAGTCCTGGACAAGTCTTCTCGACGAACTCTCACGAAGATCTCTGAAGGCATATCGTGAACTCGTCGATTTCCCAGGCTTCATCGGATTCTTTGCGGACGCGACCCCGATCGAGGAGATTGAAAACCTGCCGATCGGATCGCGGCCCTCGCGCCGCCGAGGTGAAAGAACATTGGGCGACCTGCGTGCGATTCCGTGGGTCTTCTCGTGGACACAAAACCGGTGCCTCATCCCGGCCTGGTACGGATTAGGAACTGCTCTCGGCGAGCTTCGTGACAGCAGCCAGGAGGAGTTTTCCGCGCTACAGCTCATGTACCGTGAATGGCCATTCTTCCAGGCGACGATCGACAATGCGGCTCTAGCACTGGCAAAAGCCGACATGCGAATTGCACGGCGATACTCGGAATTGGCCAGTGATGAACCGACTCGTCATAAACTCTGGTCACTGATCGCGGGTGAACGCGACCGGACCCGTCTTGTGCTGATCGAGTTGATGGGCGGATCAGAGCTGCTCTCCTCGACTCCCTGGTTACAGAGTTCGATCGAAGTCCGTAACCCCTACATCGACCCCTTGAACCTGATTCAAATCGAACTCCTGCGTCGAAAACGCAACGGCCAGATGGAGTCTACACCTGAATCCGAAAGCCTGCGCGACCTGCTAAGGCTGACCGTACAAGGTATCGCAGCGGGAATGCGAACCACGGGGTGACATACCGAGGCGGTTCTCATTTTTAATGAGCGAGCAAGCGGGTCATCGTCTGCGTTGTTGCAAGATGTATTCGAAGTAGTAGCCCCCGACGCCGGGACTGAATGGTCCTTGGTTCTTCCTCAAGCGGGTCACGCAATGCCTCTCCAGAATGGCAAGTGCTTCATCGGCATGACACGAGCCAACAGCTTGCCGTTGTTCGGGCGACAGTGCCTGAAAGAGCAGGATCGCCTCCAGCAATGAATCGACGTTCATGATCCCCCTGCACGTGAGTTCTGGATTGCGAGCCTGCATGGCCGCTAGTATCGAATTGGCGATGGACTCTCTGTTGGGGGCGCTAACCGGGAGTACATCGAACAATGCCGGCAGCCCTCGAACCATAATGCAATAGTAAGCCGGTCGAGCATTGTGGGGATCGGCCCAGCGGCCTTTGTGCTTACCCCCCTGAAGTTGGCCCGGTAGAATGCCGAAGCGAGCTTTCTCTTTGGCGGCATCCAGATACTTCGCTTCGTGTGTCACACGATCAGCGGTCGCCAAGAGATAGACGCTGAAGCTGTTGTAACTCCAGTTGGTCACGCAGAGACGCTTCACGGCCCAATC
>QWOR01000201.1 GCA_003669575.1 Planctomycetota bacterium
TCACTGACAAGGATGGCGATGGTCGGGCCGAAGCTCCTGTCGTCTTTGCGGATGACATCAAGCACGCGATGAGCATCGCCGTGCGTCCCGTCTGGATGAACGCCATCCAGCTCCCCGGACAGACCGAAGCCACTCCCCAAAATGCCATGCAGGTCTTCCTCGCCACACGCCGCGATCTCCAGCTGTTGGAAGACATCGACGGCGATGGCCAGGCCGATCGTCGCCATGTCCTGCTCAAGCTCGACACGACGGGCGACTATCCGCACAACGGTCTCGCGGGGTTCGCGTTCGATTCCATGAACAATGTTTACATCGGTCTCGGCGAGAACCTGGGCCGCGACTACACGCTGATTGGTCGCGACGGAGCCAAGCTGTCTGGAGGAGGAGAAGGCGGAAACATCTACCGCTTTCGCCCCGATGGGAGCGGGCTGGAGTTCTGGTCGACCGGCTACTGGAACCCTCACGCCTCATGCATCGATGCGTTCGGTCACTTGTTCACCGTCGATAACGATCCCGACAGCCGGCCACCTTGCCGGCTGATGCACTCCGTTCGCGGCGGCGATTTCGGCTATCGATTTCGTAACGGTCGCAAGGGGCTCCATCCCTTCACCGCTTGGAACGGCGAGATCCCCGGCACACTGCCCATGCTGGCCGGAACCGGCGAGGCCCCGAGCGGCATCCTCGCCTACGAGAGTGCCGGACTCCCCGAGGAGTTCGTCGGCGATCTGATCGGCGGCAGCTGGGGTGACCATCGTGTCGACCGGTTTCGACTGAAGCAGAAAGGGGCCTCCTACGAGTCGGTCGCCGAACCATTGATCGTCGGTGATCAGAACTTCCGCCCTGTCGGCATCGCCACTGCCCCCGACGGGTCCCTCTATCTGACCGACTGGGTTCTTCGGGAATACAAGGTTCACGGTCGCGGACGGATCTGGCGCATCTCCAGCGTCGACGCCCAGGCTCACAAGTCGATCGACTTCGCCGCCATCAAGTCGCTGGCCGACCAGGCTCAGTTACTCCAACACATCGAATCGCCCAAACTCGCCGAACGTCGCGTGGCGGCACGACGACTGGCCAGCCTGAATATCAAGCCGTTGATCGCTCTGGCCCGCAACGAAAAAGCCCCCGTCCGCGCCCGTTACGAAGCCGTCACCGCACTGATTCCGCACAAAGGACTCGACCACGAGCGACAGCTGACCCAGTACGGTCTGGCCACAGCTGCTCCCTATGACGCCGTTCAGGCTCTCTACCTGGAACACTACAACCAGTTGCCATCGATTCCACGGACCATGGAGATCCTGCAATCACCCATGGGAAATGATCCGCAATATCTCCTCGGCTCGATGCGATCACTTTCCCCACTCATCCGCAGCCTGGGCTCGTCGCAACCGAGAGCTTCGGTCACGCTGCTGGGCAAAGTCGCGAGCCTCAGTGATCCGTTCGTCTTCGGAGAACTCGTTCAGCAATTACGTTCCACCCTCACCACGCCTCAGATTGAGAAGACGCTCTCTTCCAAAGCAGAACTTGAACCGTCGCTGCGTCTGGCTCTGGTCCTCGCAGCTGTAGGAAGAAGCGAACCATTCGAGCAAGTTGCGGCGCTGGGGCTCGCAGACACTGACGCTCAAGTCCGACGGGTGACCGTGCAAGCGGTCGCCGAGAAGAAGCTGGTCGCACTCCGTCCAGCTGTCGAAGCAGTGCTGACCAGCGAGCCGATGAACGAGGAGCTGTTCCTCGCGACGCTGGCCGCCATCGAAATGCTCGACGGAAAATCCCCGATCGATTTCGACAAGACGCCCGCCGCGAAGTATGTAATTCCCATTCTGAAGTCGAGTCTCGACAAGCCGGGTATCGCGATGCAGGCGATACGCCTCGCACAGCCGAAGGAATCACCCGAGGTCGCTGCACTGCTCGCGGGCGTGGTCGCGGGTGCACATCCACTGGAACTGAAGCGAGAGGCGGTTCGTTCTCTTGCCACATCACCGACGCCGGAAATACTGGCCGTTCTACAAACCGTTGCCGATGACGAGCAGGCCGACCCGACTCTCCGTCAGTGGGCGTTCCTGGGGCTGGCAAATCAACCCTCAATTGAAACCGACTGGTGGGTACAACACTGGAGCCGGAGCCGAAATACCCAGTTGGTTTCGGTGATCCTGGGTGGACTCAAACCGCGAATCAATGAGCCGGGTGTCACGGAGAAGCTCGACCTGGGGAAACTTCCGCCAGAGAACAGCACTCTGTTCGAGGCCGTGGCTCTGGCCTTGCCGACTGACTCGACTCAGATCTCAGATCCCATGAAGCATCTCCTCGCCAGTCGTCCGAAAACGAGCGATGAATGGGCGACGCTCGTGGAAGACTCCCGTATCGAGGATTCAGCTGCAGTCACGCGAGGACAACTCATTTTTTCGCATCCCAACGGCCCCGGCTGTATCAAGTGCCACCGATTGGAAGGACGGGGCGGTCTCATTGGTCCCGACCTGTCTCACGTCGGTGGCACGTTCTCCACCGAGAAAATCATCACGTCGATCCTTGAACCCAGCCGCGAAATTTCTCCGCAGTTCACGACCTGGGTCATGACCACACCCGAGGGACAGGTTCACACGGGCATGCTCGTCTTCGAAAACGAAGGCAAGACGTTCCTCGGCAACGCGGAGGGACAGACCATCGAGCTGAAGACCATTGATGTCGAGACGCGGACACCGTCGAAGACATCCGTCATGCCGGAGAAGCTGGTGGATAAACTCTCGCGTCAGGAGTGGCTCGATCTGATCGCGTTTCTTCGCTCTCGCAAGTAACCGTTACCATACTCACAACGCCTCGCACTCTCTCACGACACGACACCACGAGATCATCATGACCGAAGCAGATGACGTTGCCAGACGAGCCTTTTGGGCCCAGCAGATGGACCTGGGTTACAAGCTCATTGAGGATGTCACCCCCTTCGAGGTCCGCGAGTGCGGCGAGGGATTCGCCTCGTTGCGGGAGGAAGCCGAGAAGGCCGGCGTGGAGATGCTCTTCTCCACGTCGAAGATCGCAGGCGAACTCGAACGCGTGCTCTTTATGCGTGAGAGTCTGGCCAAGCGCGTCATGGATGTCGGACGCGACATGAACAATCGCGGCTGGATCTTGAAGATCGAAGACGGTTATCGCTCGCTGGAGATGCAGGCCCAGCTGGGACGCAAGCCGGCATTGTTCGATGTGATTCTCAACAAATGCATCTGGGAATGTGGCGGCGAGATCCCGTCCGTGGAGCTGGTCTCACGCCGGGCCAATGTGCTGATCTCCAACCTGCCGAAGGTGGGAACTCACATGTCGGGATCGGCCATCGATGTCTCGGTCTTTCGACGCGATGACGGGACCGAAGTGTGGCGAGGGAATCCCTATCTGGAGATGAGCGAGCGGACGCCGATGCGGTCTCCATTCGTCGAGCCGGAATTCATCCAGAACCGGCTGGAGATCACCGCGATGCTCGAAGCTCACGGGTTCGTCCACTTCCCGTATGAGTTCTGGCACTTCAATCAGGGGGACGGACTCGGGAATGCCGTGGCTGGGATTAAAGAGCCCGCCCGATTCGGGGCCGTCCACTGGGACCCGAAAACGAATCGCGTGACGCCGGTCGACAACCCGAACGAACTGCTCACTCCGCTCCCGGAGATCCAGCGACAGATCGAGGCAGCCTTCGAGCGAGCCAAGAAACTCCGCGAGACGAACGCCTGATTCGGCACCTGCTTGAATCTGTGTCGTCCTCGAAATCTGTGGAGATCTCTTCCTCCTGATTCGCTGTCCTACGACTACACGGGGACAAGAATTGCTCCGCAGATTAAGAGGATTACTAAGATTCTGACCTGGAAGGTTTGGACCTTCAGTTGGTCGGGTAGGCGGTGATGACGCGAGCTTCTTCGACGACGATTTTGATCTTCTGCAATGGAGGGTTGCGGCGGCGAGCCCCGCTCTGACCTCCAGCCCGGCCGATCTGACGATTCAGATTCACGGTGTATGCGGTGCGGTCGCCTTCATCTTCCGTGATCACCTGGGGAGGGCCCCGTTTCTTCGTGAGGCCAAACGCCTCATCAATCAGAGCCAGGACCTCGTCCTGAGTCGTCGCAGTGAACACCCCATGGCTCGGCTTGTCAGTATTGTCCCGACTGTGCTCCATCACATGGTCGATGCGGTACTGGTCGTAGACGAGTCCGCTCGGAGATTCAAACTTTCCTCGACCGATCGACTTGAGTCCACTCCATTTCGCCGGGGGGGCGCCACCTGGCGGTTTTGCTGGAGCCGGGCTGTTCGTGGGTTTGGAGTTGCTCGCTGGTGGGGTCAACACAGGAGTAGCGGGTTTGTCGACCGATGGGGTCTCGGGCTTCGGCTGGATGTCATGGGACGCGACCTGTTCATCCGAGTCTTTCTCTTCGGCAACCGATTCCCCTTGCTCCGGAACGATCGACACATCCACCGGGCGATGGTCGCGTCTTTCGCGAGGAGAAGCGGTATCGCCCGGAACGTTCACCCTCGGCTTTGCATCGGTCAAGCCAGGTAAGTCCCAGCCATACCGCTCGACCAGCCACGGTCGCAGTAACAGATAAACGACCAGCAGAAGCATCCCCACAGCCACCCATTTGGGCTTGAGTGGAGTTGGGCGAGCCGAGGGAGCAGAGGACGGAGCGTTCAAGGAGGCCTCAAAATGGAAAGATGCAGGGGCCAGTCACCGGCTGGCCCGCAGATTGGCGGCAACGATCTACTTCGCGGTCAGGACCTTATTCAATAGCTCTTTGACCGCGACCCCGCCCTTCGACTCCATGAACGCCAGCACGACTTTGACGTACTTCTGGAGCGTCTCGGCATCGAGTCCCAGCTTCTTAAAGCCGTCGGCCAGTTCGACGAGCTTGCCGAGTCCACTGACTCCCAGTTTTTCAGCGATGCCGCCCAGTACGTCCATCAAGCCGCCTCCCGCCCCTTCGGCGGCTCCCTCGGCCGGGGCCTTGTTGATCAGCTGATTCACATCGGGGACCAGTTCAGTCACTTGCGAAAACTCGGGGCCGAGTTTCTCTTTGACCATCTTGAATATGAGGCCCAAGCCCGCCTCAGCCTGTTCCCGTGTCACGCCCAACTGATTGATCACATCGTCGACGATACTCATAGCGGAGAGACCTTACGTGAGAGAACGGAGCGAGGAAGACCCGGAATCGAGTCACCTCAAACGATACCTCTGCCGATCGACAGATTCCAGATCGAAGAGATTGAGGACATCCTGGAATTCTCATCACATCGCAAACGTTGCCCTTCGTGCCTTGGTGGCAAATGGTCTCTCTCACAAGCCCCCGTTCGTCCCTTCCACGGCTCGCCGCAATCGACCGGATGAAAGCTGCTGCCCCAAAGCCATCCCCCGCTGACTTGTTCCGTGACGACAACTCGGTTCAACTGCACGAAGCAGCGACCTCTTGGCTGGCTTCGACTGGCCAATTGATCGCATGGATCGTGCAGAGTGTCACATCACGGGAACAGCGAGGACGATTATGCGAGGTTCGGGAATCGGGCTGTGGAAAGCTTGTCTGGCACTCGGGGCCACGGTGCTGCTGCACTCGGGGCTGGCAGTGGGTGGTGACGTCGTGCGGGCCTTCATCGGGACCTACAACAATCGCGGTGGGGAAGGGATTTATGTCCTCGAACTCGACCGCGATGAGGGCACACTGACCGAGGCTCGCCTGGCCGCCAAGCAGTCGAGCGCGTCGTTCCTGAATATTCATCCCAATCGCCAGTACCTATACGCAGTCAGCGAAGTCGAATCGACAGACGGCAAGAAGGGCGGCGGCGTTTCCGCCTACAAAATCGATCCAGTCTGTGGCAAGCTGGACCGGATTAATGGGGAGATCACCGGGGGTGGTTCGCCCTGCCATCTCGTCGTCGACCCGACGGGACGGAACCTGCTGATCGCCAACTACAGCGGCGGCAGCTGTGCCTGCCTGCCGATCAACCCCGATGGTTCGCTGATGCCGACCAGCTGTTTCGTGAAGCACCACGGTTCAAGTGTCGACCCCGAACGGCAGAAGGCTCCGTACGCGCACTCGATCAATGTCGATCCAACAGGCGATTACGCGATGGTCGCCGACCTGGGCCTCGACAAGATTCTGGTCTACAAATTTGATGCCGACCACGGCCAGCTGGTTCCCAACGAGCCTCCATCCACCTCGACGAAGCCGGGCGGAGGGCCGCGTCACTTCGCGTTCCACCCGAATGGCAAGTTCGCCTATACGAATCTCGAGATCACCTCCGAAGTCACAGCGTTTCAGGTTCAGCCGGGTGGAGTCCTCGCCGCTTTTCAGACGGTGACCTCACTGCCCGATGGGAAGCCCGTCCCCGGAAACTCGACCGCTGAATTCCAGGTCCACCCGAGCGGGAAGTTCGCTTACACCTCCAATCGCGGGCACCACAGCATCGCGATCTATACCATCAATCCAGCTGACGGCCGTCTGACTCATGTCGGCAACCAGTCGACCCTCGGCGAAACTCCCCGCAACTTCTGTATCGACCCCAGCGGCAAATACATCGTGGCTGCGAACCAGGACACCGACAATCTGGTCGTCCTCAAGATCGACCAGGAAACGGGGATGCTGACTCCGACCGGGTCTCAGGTCAAATGCCCCTCGCCAGTCTGCGTGAAGTTCTGGGAGATGAAGTAAACGCTCCCAGATTGTCGAACGACAACTCTCTCCAGCCCAGCGGTCCTCGCCGCTGGGCTGTTTTGCATGTCGGTGAATTCGAAAAGGCAACATCCGCGGTCCCGTGCGATCGAAACCGAAATCTGCGCCCCGCACTCAGACTCCCCTAACTCAAGGACACCCCTGATGCCATTCTTCTATCCCAGCGGGCTCTCTAACCTGTTGATGCCCTTTACGCTGGCGAATGTCGTACTGCATATTTTGGTCGCGATCGGCGTTTACAACGACAGCACTGACCGCGTGGCTGCTGGTCGCAAACTCTGGTTTGTCGGTGTCCAGGTCTGGACGTTCGCCACGCTGCTTGGCGGGATAACCACAGCTGCCATTTATTGGATGATTCATCACTCCATGCTGGCCCGTCCCGAACCATCCTCTTTGGACATCCAATAGACTCGAATTGGCCAGATAACGACCCGATTGATCGGCGCGGTGGCAACTTCCTCGGTCCGAGTACAGTCGACGGAATCTTGAAGTGGGGCCAGAGCTTCGGCCCCCCCCCGCCAGGAGAGCCGCACCTAGCTCTCCCCGGGCGAATTCCCTAGAATTCGCAGGCTTGTCCTTTGTCCCGAGTGCAGACTATGACCACGCCCCCCCCCAAGATCGATCTCCGTAATCCCATTGTTGCGGGGATTCTGGCGTTCCTGTTCCCCGGGGCGGGGCATTTCTACCAGCGACGGTTCTTCAAGGCCTTTGTCTTCGCATTTGGGATCTGGGGGTCATGGTGGACCGGCATGGCCATGTCGGACTGGAAAGCCCTGCAGGCCCCCGACCGGGAGAATATGCAGACAGCCACTGTCCTCAAGTTCGCAGGACAGGCAGGAGTCGGGCTCCCTTCACTCTGGGCGGTCTATCAGTCGACCCGCTACTACTCCAAAGACAACACCTCACCCATCACCATTGCCGGCCCCGAGGAGTACTCTTTTCAGGGCCGCTTGAACATGCGGGCGGAGAACGCCAATCAGACTGGCGATGTGACCGGAACCCTGTCTCTGGTCCCGGCCAAGGGTGACTTTGGTCCAGCGATCGGTGGGAAGTTCGCAGGGGCGCTCGATGGGAAGCCACTGACATTCGATCTCGCCAACAAGGTCCACCTCGATCAACCCATCCGATCCGAACGGAAACTGGCTGTGACAGCATCGGTGGTCGATGAAAAAGGCGAGTACCTCGGCGAGCTGCTCGGGAAGATTCCGCGCCCACTGATGAACTGGTTCGCCTGCCCCCTCGATCAGCAGGAAGAGGCGGAGTGGCATCGTGAGCGGGGCAAGTACCAGGAACTGGCGATGGTTTTCGTCTGGGTCGCAGGGCTGATGAATCTGCTGGCGATCTGGGACGCCGTCGAAGGGCCGGCCTATGGTTACTACGACGATGAGACTGCCCCGGCACCATCTCCACCTGCTGCGTAATCCAGACTGCGTGGACCGGTCCGCATCGCTCACTTTAACATCGGATAACGAATCATGATGTACACACTGAATCTGCTCCCGCTCGCCGCGGTCGTCAGCTTGATCTGGACCGCGACTCGTTATGAGTCGACGCCGACGATCATGCGCAAGTCAGTCCGACTCTTCCTGCAGATCCTCTTCTTTATGGCCTTGATTCTGGTCGGTCTGTTCCTGCTGTCTCGCGGACTTTAGAGGACGAAGCTGGCCCGGTAACATCCGGCCCGCCAAGCGACCACTCGCGACAAATCAACAGGAATGAGACGGCATCTTGGCTCAGCAAATTCCCATTCTGAGCGTGACCGAGTTCACCGGGTTGCTGAAGTCCCACGTGGAGGATGCGTTCCCCCTGATCGCAGTGCGGGGCGAGATTTCCAATCTCAGCCAGTCAGCGAATGGGCACGTCTTCCTGACTCTCAAGGACAGCAAGTCCCAACTGCGTGCCGTACTCTGGCGGGACACTGCTCGTCAGCTCAAGTTCAAGCTCAAGGACGGACTGGAAGTCGTCGCTGTCGGCGGGCTCGATCTCTACCCGGCCCGTGGAACGTATCAGCTGGTCGTGCAGGAGTTGGTCCCGGAAGGGATCGGAGCGCTCGAACTGGCCTTCCGCCAGTTGCGGGAGAAGCTGGCAGCCGAGGGACTCTTTGCCGCTGAACGGAAGAGACCGTTGCCGCGGATCCCCAACCGCATTGCACTGGTCACCAGCCCCCAGGGGGCCGCCGTTAAAGATATGCTGCAGATCATTCTGCGGCGCTGGCCAGCAGCCAACATTGTGATCGTCCCCGTCCCGGTGCAGGGAGACGGAGCCGCCGACAAAATCGCCATGGGCATTCGATTGCTGCCCCGACTGGAGGGCGTCGATGTCGCGATCGTCGGCCGGGGTGGCGGTAGCCTCGAAGACTTGTGGCCTTTCAACGAAGAGGTCGTTGCCCGGGCCATCGCGGCGTGTCCGGTCCCTATCATCAGCGCCGTCGGCCACGAAATCGATGTCAGCATCAGCGACCTGGTCGCCGACCGTCGCGCGCTGACTCCCTCCGAGTCGGGCGAGATCGTGGTCCCTGACTCCAATGAGCTGTTGGCTGATCTCGAGCATCTCGAACGACGTTTGCAGCGAACCGTTACTTCCCGGATCGAGAACTCGCGACATCGGCTCGACTCACTGGCAGCTCGACCCGTACTGGCCGATCCCTGGCAACAGCTGGAACGCTCGCGGACGCAGATTGATGACCTGTTCGGTCGGCTCAGCCGGTCGGCTGATTCGCGATTGGTGAGGGCTCGCTCCCGACTGGCCGAACTGACCTCGACCCTGGATGCTCTTTCCCCACTTCAAGTTTTGTCCCGAGGCTACAGTATCACGCAGGACGCTCAGAGCGGAGTGGTGATTCAGGATGCGGAAGCCCTGACCCTCGGAACATTGATCGAAACCCGGCTGCATGCGGGACGAGTTATCAGCCGCGTGGAGCAAGTTCTCCCCGCGACGCCACAGTAACAGTTCAATACCGGTCTTCCCTACTTTCGAGTCCTCTGAGAAACTCCGGGGTCACACAGTCAGTGGCTGTATCGCCACTGACACTCACCACCCCGAAGTGTCAGCGAGGGCGAGCGACACCAGACGCTTCCCGTCATGGTCGTTCCCCTGGATCGATCGGGTGAGTCAGCCGGTGTTCTGGAACGGGGATTCTTTGACACCACTCTCGATCGAAGGCTCTTCGATGTCGATTGCCGAAGAAATCAAGAAGCTGGATCAGCTGCGTCAGTCAGGCATCCTTTCGGATGATGAGTTCCGCAAAACCAAGATCCGCCTTCTGAACAGTGTGGGGACCGCCTCCAATGACTCGTTCGACAAGCTGCTGACTTCCGTCGGCCTGGGAAGTGGGACGAACGCTGATGAGCGGCGGCAGAATTACGCCATGTGGCTCCACCTCTCGATGCTCGCCAACATGGCTGCGCTCGGCGCGGGTTATGTCATCCCCATCGTGATGTGGCAGACTCGTAAAGACGACCCCATCATCGACCAGCACGGACGCAATGCGATCAACTTCCTGATCTGTCAGCTGATACTGATCGTGGTCGGGGGGATTATGACCGCTTTGACTTACGGATACTTCATGATTCTGGGAGCGATCTTCATGAGTATCGTCTGCCCAATTCTCGTCGGCCTGAAGGCGAAGCAGGGGATCGTCGAGAAATATCCTCTGACATATCCATTCTTCAAGACGTAATCACCGCTGGGAGACGCGGCAGGACCACTACTGGCTGCCCCGTTCGATCCTCGGGAAACGGTGGAGGCTGATGAATCAGCCGCTCGGCCAGGGCCATGAGTCGAGGCAAAGCCATTCCAACTGTCCGGTCACAGTCTGAGGGTATGCCGCCCTCCACCGATTCGAACAGCTCGTGCGCCCGCTGGGCATGGCGTTCCACTCCCGATGCGTTGTGCTCACGAAGCTTGACCCCAGCTGCGGCTAACTTGATTAAGCCCTTCAGATAGTCGGCAGCGAGTCCGGTACGACCCGCTCTGTGCCAGAGCGACTCCCACTCCTCATGAGCTTCCCAGTAGTAACCCGCGTTGAAGAGCGTGACCGCCCTGGTGAACTCGGGATGTTGCGGGAGGTTATCCAGTGTTACCGCTGCCTGGTGCCGCCCCGATTCCAGGATCTCCACCAACGACTTTGGCTCCTGGTACGAGTGCCCCGCCGGATCACGAATGGGATGCGGCGTGATGCCCGGGATATGAGTGTACGGCGGCAACTTGCCATCCATCACGGTGTCTCCTCACCGACCAGACGGGCCAACACGGATGCATATTCCTCAGGCGTATTGGCGTTGCACAGCGAGTCCAGAGAGGCGTCCACGCGACGCAAGTCAGCCACGGGGATCTCGCGCGTCCGGCACTTCTCAAACAGATACACCGGACGCAATCGATCCGCAGCCAATAACTCTTCGATCCTCGGCAGTACGGAGATTCGGTAGACCGCTGCCAGGGGATGGTGGAACTGACCATCGAACGGCACTGCGATCTCGGCGCCTTCCAACGAATCAATCATCGCAGCCACAAACTCGGGACGCAGCAGCGGAGTGTCGCAGGCCGAGACATACACACAATCGACTTCTCCCAGGAGATCGGCCAGCCCCACGGCCAAACCAGCCAGAGGGCCCCGGCACTCGACAGGGTCGCGAACAACGCGAATGAACGGCTCGTCGCCGGCGAGCATCTCGCGGCTCATACAGCTGAGCGGGCGACTCGTGGTGGTTGAGAGCCACTCATTGGACAAGTCGGGGAGTTCCTGGCCCTCAGCGGCCACGACAGTAATCGTGTGCACGAGTGGGGCCAGCACCCGACAGACCCGTTGCAGCATGACCTCGCGCCCGACGGGAAGCAGTGCCTTGGATGTCCCCATGCGCGAGCTTCGACCACCACACAGCACAACGGCCCCCACTCTCAGAGCAAGAGATCGCGGCGGGGCCATTGGACCGGTCGAAGGCATCAAGTCACTCCAGTACAAGTGCCCATTATGGCTTCACCACCAGAGCCTCGTAGTAGGCCTTGGCCTTCTGGTAGGCAGCTTCTGCAGCGGGGAGTTCGGCCTCTCGAATCTTACGCTTCTTCTTGTCCCAGCAGACATCGACAGACTTGATGCACCACTCAGCACTCTTTGAGACGCGAATCGGTTGGTCTGCCACCTGGACCCAGATGGGATTCGTGTGAACACTCGGCAGGATGCGAACCGCAACCCAGCTCGATTCCGGAATATCGATGTCGGCTGCAACAGACAGCGTCTTGCCATCGGCCTCAATCTCGCGGCGGTCGATGACCTCGCCGTTACGAATGATCTCAACAGGGACCTTCCGGGTTTCGCCGATTCGACAGCGTTCGAGGTGCCAGTAGGGTTTGGCGTCGAGGCGTGCCGTCCGAATCTTCTCAGTCGCCGGCGATGTCTTCTCCGCCAGCAGTGCCGCCACGTCAAAGGTCACATGGGCCTTGCCGGGAGCAGCCAGGTTCACCTGACTGATTCCCTGGTCGGTCTTGGCACCGAGCGCCACATCGTTCACTTGAAAATCGATGACGTGACTGAGCCCGTCACCACAGTAGCTGCGTCCCAGCTTGAGCCCCTCGCACCAGGCATCGAAGTCGAGCGGCTGGTCCTTGGCCAGTTGGACATAAATCCGACCGAGCCCGACCTTGTCGCCATAGATGCAGGGGAAGTCGGTCTCGCCGCTAATGCGAGTTCGCACACCACAGTTCAGCATGTGGTACCAGATATTCAGTTCCCAGATCGCTGGCGTATCGACTGCTGAGATGAAGTCACAGACACCCAGTGGGCCGGTGACGATGAACTCGTTCGCCCCGATTCCATTGAACGGCGGCAACGCATCATCGGGGAGCTTGTCCGCACAGCGTCCCTTCCAGTCCTGCTGAGGACCACTCCTCATCTTCCGTGAACCGTCGGGCATGTAATCAGGAAGCTCCAACCCCCAGCCACTGTGGCTATAGCCGACGACACCGCCCTGCTTCTGTCCCCATTCGAGGACGGGGTAAGTCCAGCTGGGCCACTCTTCCAGCAATGTGGTGCCTGGATAGTCGTCTTCCGTCAACCTCAGCAGACAGAGATGCCCCGCGTGCGACGACGGGAACCCGCTAACTTCCACGTCATACCGCATCAGATAATCGGGCTTCGACAGAGCGTTGACCTTCCCCTCGAAGTACTGCTTCTGCGTGTACCAGCACGGGCCCCAGGACAGCACACAACCGACATTGAGGTCCTCGCCCAGGATATGACGCATCATATCGGCGGGGCCGACACCTTCGGTCGGACTGTCATAGTGCGAACAGCCAGCTGCATGAACGTGATGGTCTCCCGAGAACCAGTAACGCTTCGCCGGGTGGATCCATCGCCGCAGGGCGACCGGCATCCGCTGGTTGACCGTATCGGGCTTCACGCTCAGCGGCAGCGTCTCGACATAGTACTCTGGACCACGCTGCACGGTGACGGTGTACTCGCCCGGAGGCAGCGTCACGGTCTCGCCCGTCGCCCGATAAATCTGATGATGGAAAAACAAGTCGGGAGCCAGACGCCGCTTGGTGTGCGGGTAGACACGTCCCCGAGCATCCTTGAACGTAAACGCCGCACTTGTCGGGCTGCCATCGACATCCCGCACATCAATGACCACGTCCACAGCTGGCGTCGATTTGAACAGTATCGGAGTCTCGTTGCGGAAGCCGAGGTCCTGGGTACCCTGGCCGACATCGAAACTCAGAGTCGCTTCACGGTCGCCTTTATCGCGACTGAAGAGCTGGACCAGACGGTACTCCACCAGCAATCCCGACAGGTTCGGCGTCAATGGCTGGCTCTGTGTCGCGTCGATATCGAGGAATCGTGCCGCAGCCTCTTCGGCGGTGACGAGCTTCTGATCCTTCTGAGGGCGTTCGCGGGGCCCCTTTCCCTGCTGATAGTTAATGTCTGCTTGCGGGCTACTCACCTTCAGTTCGGCTGTCACGCCCGCTTCGTTGTGGACTTTGACGAGAAATGTCCGCCAACCCTGCTGGATCAGCAGCTTCGGGGCCGGGCCGGGAGAGGCCGACACGCGGCTCTCGGGGTTAATCCGCACAAAGGCCAGACAGTGAGCATCCAGGACCTTCTGGAGCGCCAGGACGCCCTCGCGTCCCGAGCCGGCCTTCAGAATCTCCCGAATCGCAGCTGAGTCAGATTCCGGAAGCGGAGTTCCCTGGAACTCGAGTGCCTCCAGCAGGCGGGCCGTCGCCGCAGCCAATGGCTGGAACTCGACTGTTCCGATCGGACCAGTCGCCGCATCGTCCGCAGAAACTTCAGGCAGGCCAGCTGGCAAGGAACAACAGACGACCAATAACACCCAACCCAACCAGCGAGACATGGCGCGGCCTCCCGTTTCCAGAGCGTTAAGCGAGCAGCATGACCAGCACCGCTCGGCGATCCCGTCAGCATGTCGCAATCACGTCGGAACAACAACTGTCCGCTGTCGGAATAGGACTTTCGCATGAGCGAAAAATCATTCGCCGTTCGGCCACCGTTGAGCGGCAGATCCACATGACTCGATGCTGGGGGTCAGATCGGTTTCGAGGCGTCCTCGGAATCGGGTTCCGCCACGGGCTCGACGACATCTCCGATCTCTTCCAGCCCCAGCATCAGCGACGGCAGAAGGACCAGATTCCCCACCAGCCCGCTCAACATGGCGAAGCTGACGAGGATCCCGAAGTAAACCAGCGGCAGGAAGTTCGACAAAGACAAGACTGAGAATCCCAGGACCAGCGCCACGTTCGACAATACGAGGGCTCGGCCAATGTGCGTTGACGACTCGCGGAGAGCCTGAAGATGCGGCTTTCCTTCCCGGATCGCGCGCTGATACCCCGCCAGATAGTGAATGCTGGAGTCGATCGTCAGCCCCAGCGAAACGCTGGCGATCATCGCGGTGCCGATGTTAATCGGAAGCCCGAGCCAACCCATTCCCCCGATCAGCCACAATGTCGGCAACACGTTCGGGAACATGGCAATAATGGCCCAGGAGAGTCGGCGGAACGGAATCCACACGCAGAGCACGATCAGAGCCACCGACAGCCCGTAACTCGTCAACTGATCCCGCAACAGGCTAGAAATCAGATTGGCCAGCAACACATAGAGTCCCGTAACTTCAGCCTCGGGAAAAGTCCGGCGAGCGACTTCCTGCACGCGACGGATGAGTTCCAGCTTCACCTCGGCGTTCTGTCGTTCGCGAGCCCGCAACATGACGCGCATGCGGCCCTGTTCCGAGTTATAGAGCGATAACTCGAATTCCGGTTGCTTGTCTCTCAGGATCTCGCGACGGAGTTCGAGCGTTGGAGCAGAGACACGCGGGATCACGTCCAGGGTTGCGGGCAGCGAGACGATTTTGGTGAGTTCTGCTCCGACTGGATCATCGGGTGTTTTCCGCAACGCCTCCAGATCGGCCGTGAGCTTCCGGACTCGATCGAGGAACTCCTCGTTCAGTTCCTTGGGGGAGTCAAAGTTCACCTCCCATGTCCCGACGCCGCCGAACTTCGACTCAAAGAAATTCAGCGACTGAACGATCGGGCTGCTGTCGCGAAAATTCTTACTGAAGTCAGTCTCGATCGTCAGATATCTGAAGCCCCAAGCCGAGAGGGCAGACATTCCTGTCAACAACGCGATCGTCGTCCAGCGTCTTGAAGTCACGGTGTCGAACAGCCATTCCAGCCAGGTCGTCAGTCGTTTCTCGGAATGGCCATGATGGAGATTTGTTTCCTGCTTCCCGATTAAAACCCCAGCTGGCAGGAACGCTACACACGCCACAAGCACCAGCATCGACGCCACGAGCATCATCAACCCGAAGCTGCGAACGGGGGTAATACTGCTCGTCAGCAGCGATCCAAACCCGATGGCTGTCGTCACAATCGTCCAGAAGATCGGGATTGCGAGCTTATCAAAGACTTCGCGGAAGGCCTCCAGGCGGGGACGCAGTAGCCGGGCCTCGCGGTATTCGATGGCGATATGCATCACGGTGGCCACGCCGATAATCGTCGTCAGCGAGGTCAACATCGAGCTGACCATACTGAGCCGAAGCCCGGTAGATGCCAGCAACCCCATCGTCCAGAGCAACGTGGGATGCACGACCAGCAGCGGCAGGATCATCCAGCGAATGCTGCGAAACATGAAGACGATCA
The DNA here is from genome assembly GCA_003669575.1 of Planctomycetota bacterium. GTDB lineage: Bacteria > Planctomycetota > Planctomycetia > Planctomycetales > Planctomycetaceae > TH-plancto1. The sequence continues at coordinate 15,840 of QWOR01000201.1, forward strand.
CCAGCACCATGAGTATGGATGATGTGACGCCCAACAGGACGCTGTCCTGCTCCACGTACAGGAACATGTCCTGCACCTGCACGGGCTCCCCGGCGACATACGTCTGAGGCTGATGCTGGGCAGCGAGTTCACGAATCTTTTGAATCGTTTCCCGACGCGGGACGGGAGTGGTCTCGGGCGGCAGAAGTCGCAGCACGATCGCCAGCGTCCCCTTGTCCTCACTGAGCAGGACTCCCCGCACCTGACTCAACACCCCGTTGTAAATCGAGGGCATCCGCATGAAGATAATGGGGACATTCTTGGGCCGAAATGGCTTTTTCAGGTGCAGCGTACTCGACGCCTTCACTCCGGGGACCTTGCTGAGTTCCTCCGCAAACGTCGCGGTTTCATCCAACACCTTCGACGACGTGAGATTGACTGAACCAGTTGCCCCTTCACGCGGCACTGGAGAGTAGGCCACCAGCACGAACTCATCGCCGCCAAACAGTGATTTACTGGCTTGATAACCTTGCAGAAGCGGATCGGAAGGAGCAAAGAACGACTCAATCGACTCATCGAGCTTCAGACTCTTCGCCGGGCGATAGCTGATGGCTGTCGCAACAACCGCAAGCGCCAGAAGCACGTAACGCTGGCGTACGACAAACTGGGTCA
>QWOR01000196.1 GCA_003669575.1 Planctomycetota bacterium
GTCGCTCATCCTCAGTTCCGACCGTCCCGTTGCGATTAGAGTCTACACTCGCCCCGGAGCATGGTCAAATTGCGACTGGCGAGTATGGCAAACTACCGGATGCCGTAACTGCATGTTCGACAGGACGTTGAATCCAGGATCGATCGGAGTACTCCCCCTGTGACACAGACCCTTCGCAACCCACAAACTCTGACACTTGAGTAGTATTTTGAGCTGTATCGGAAATTGCTGCAGAATGATCCGACAGTTGGGATCTGAGAGTTTTGGGGAGTCATGACGATGACGCCATCGGATCGGTCTTCGCCATACTGGCCAGCGACCGTTGATGCTGCCAGGCGAGGAACGCACTCATTGGAAGCTGCCACCCGCCGGTGATCGCGCAATAGGCCGCAGCCACACCCATCGTCCCCCATCGCTGGCAGCTGTACCACGACAGCGTCGCGATCAGAAATGACGTGATCGTGTTGGGGAACAGGAACGGGTCCTTCTTGTAGATCCGCACCGAGATCTGCAACACGTTTGAAATCAGGATGAACGCCAGTCCGGCGATCAACAGTCCGGTCAGTTTCAGATCCAGGAATCGTTTCACCTGGCGAATCTCAGCTTGCTGCAGTCCCCATAACACGAGGCAGAACACAGCAGCTCCCGACAGAAACACGCCCAGTGAAATCAGGCCCGTCTTCACCATGCGGCGACGCAATTGGGGATGCTCTCCTCTGGCGGCCATCGCACCGAACTCCGGCATCCGCGTGTTGGTCCACGAGAGTGCAGCCGCTTGCATCGTGGGCAGGATTTGCCAGGTCATCCCGAATCGTCCCCCCTCGATCTTTCCCTGAAAGTGGTCGACGACCGGCACGAAGTAGAACGAACTGAAGTAGGACCCCATCGTTTGCATCGCTGTACGCCACGACAGTGGCCACATCTCCTGGAACCAGGAAATTGGCTGGGTAACAGGATGCACCTCTAGTGATCGAAAGGCTTCACGATACCGAACGTGAACGAGTTGGTATTCCCAGGCCCAGCGGACAAAGGTCGACGCCACCAGGGTCCACAAGCCGCAGTCCATCAGCAAGCAGTACCAGACGACGATTGTCCCGGTGATTGACTGGGGTAATCGGATCGCGTTGATCGTTCCGGCTTGATTGCAGCCCTCCAGTATGGAGATCTTCGGCATCAAAAGAATTGCCGCGGAATTCACGATGATCAGTGCCTGCCAGGGAGCCAGCAGATCGAGTCTCTGGCCTCGCTCGCTGATGATGTAATAGCCGTAAATCGACATTCCGATCAGAAATACAGCTGCGCAGCCCCAGAACCATCTCGTGATAAAACGATTCAGCCCGGCCAGCCGGTCAAGGGCCTCCAGGTCACCTTCGATTCGCCCCTGTTCATCGAATCGCAGTTGTGACCACTCATGGCTGGTCACCAGCATGACGATGACGGGGACACCCAGTTCCACAAACAACTGCATACCGAGCAGGTTATTGAACAGCTGGTAGTTACCGTTCGTCGTTTCGCTAAGACAGGACGTGATCAAGACAGCCGTGAAGATTCCCGACACAAACTGCCAGCCGCGTGACAGCAGCAGATACCCGACAGCCCGGTTCACCTCCAGCCGCTGGAGCAGAGAGCGCAGAGGCGATGGGAGGAATCTGTCCAAAAGGCAAATACTCGGGAGTGACGGTCGGGCAGAGCGACTGTATCTCAGGCCCGCAACGAGGGTCAACGTGAGGCAGCGTCGCCGGACGCTCGGAGTCGGTGACTTTATAAAACAACACAGCCCCTCGGGATGAACCGAGAGGCTGTGGAGTTATTCAAGTTGGGTACGACAGGTGAACCCATCGTCCCGCGACAGCCGACGGAGTTAGTAAGCTCCAACAGCTTCGATGTCTTCCTCGGGAATGTCGGATGCGACATCGGGCAGGATTGCTTCCTGTCCTGGGAAGATCGACTCGACGAAGCCCTTCAGGTGCTCGGCACGAGTCTGGTGCTGGAGCTTGCGGAGAGCCTTCGACTCGATCTGACGGATACGTTCGCGAGTCACCTTGAAGATGCGTCCGGTCTCTTCGAGGGTGTAGCTGTAGCCGTCACCCAGTCCATAACGCAGCTTGATGATTTCGCGTTCGCGATAGGTCAGGCTCTTGAGGACGTGGTTGATCTTGTCGCGGAGCATCTGGTGCATGGCCGAGTCGGCGGGCGTGCTCTCGCTGTCGTCCTGCAGGAAGTCCCCGTAGCTGGAGTCTTCGCTTTCGCCGACGGGAGTGTCGAGCGAAATCGGGTGCTTCCAGGTCTTCATGATGCGTTCGGTTTCCTCGACCGACAGATTGACCGCTTCGGCCAGTTCTTCGATCGTGGGCTCCCGTCCGGTTTCCTGGCGGATCTGCTCGCTCTTCGCCTTCAGCGTCGAGATGCTCTGGAACATGTGGACCGGGATGCGGATCGTCCGAGCGTGGTCAGCCACAGCCCGGGTGATCGCCTGGCGAATCCACCATGTCGCATAGGTCGAGAACTTATAACCGCGGCGGTATTCGTACTTCTCGACACCGCGCATCAGACCGGCGTTGCCTTCCTGAATGAGGTCGAGGAACGACAGCCCGCGGTTGCGGTACTTCTTGGCGATCGACACCACCAGACGGAGGTTACCGCCCGACAGCTGTTGCTTGGCGTCGGTCCACGCGTCGAAGCGGGCGCGGGTTTCGTCGAGACGAGTCTTGAACTCACGCGGCGTTTCCTGAACCTGATCGACATATTCCTCAAGTTCTCGGATCATCGAAGCGACTTCGCGAGCCGCTGCGGGCCGATTCTTCAGAGCGTTGATATCCCGCTCCAACTGGACCATGCGCGTGGCCATCAGTTCCATCTTCTTGAAGATGGGCTGCAGGCGATGCGTACGAACGCTCAGCTCTTCGCACAGCGAGCACAGCTTGCGGCGGCGAATGACCATACGATCGCGGGCCAGCTGCTTGTCTTTCTTGGCAGCTTCTTCCGACTTGATGAGCTGCCAGTCTTCCCGGTTCTTCTGAACCAGATGACGCAGAGTTGGCAGATTGATCGGCATGCGGCCGAGGATCTGGTCCTTCTGAGTATTCTCCGTATCCGAGGTCCGGAGGGTGCGCTCGAAGGGCAGTTCGCCGGTATGCACCTTCTCCAGGATGTCGAGGGCGATGTTGATCGCGTAGTCCGACTCCATCATCTTGCGACGGAATCGCTTGCGGGTGATTTCAATCTGCTTGGCGAGGAAGATCTCGTCTTCGCGAGAGAGCAGAGGGATGTTGCCCATCTGGCTCAGGTACATCCGGATCGGATCGCGCGAGGACATCGGGCTTTCCGGCTCGATGAGTACGCGGGCCAGTTCGTGGGTGGGAACGACCGGGCGATCTTCTTTTTCTTTCGCCTGCTGCTCCATTTTCGTCTTTTCGGCGACGGAGCGGGGAGCATTGGGATCGTTCACCAAAGGCAGGCCGGTCTCTTCCAGTGCCATGATGATCTGTTCGACCATCGTGGATTCCCCGCCTTCGTCAGGCAGGTACTTGTCGACCATCTGGTATGTCAAGAACGACCGCTCGGCGGCCACTTCCATCAATGCCTTCAGTCCTGAATCGTATCGATGCACCTTGCAGACTCCTCATGTCTTCTGTGAGAACCTTCTCTCTCCGGTGTGACTCCGTTTCACCTGAGAAGAAGTCCGGTTGGCAGCGTGTTACGCCGCCGGTGTGTAACGCATAGGCGGACCAGTCCACCTTGTTGCTTGTCTTCGTTGTTTGATCTCGAGTCAGACGGGCTGCCAGGAACTACCGGCAAGCACCGTATCTTCGAGTGATCGAGTCCATCCCTTGACATGTTCTCCGTGATTCTCCGAATCAGCATACGTCTGGATTGACCGACGAACGCCAAGTTCGCATGAGAAAGAAAGAACGCTCAAGCAGTTCATCCGTGCAAGACGGTGATTCCCCCCGGAACTGATCCTTGTCCGTGAAATGAACTCGAAAGCCGACTTGGACACGCGAAAAGGGTGGACGAATTGGAAATCTGAGTCAGGTGAACTCTGGTCAATTGACCAGTCTTTCCAGCCCCCCGGAATTTCGTTCTTCACTGCCTTCCGCGTCTCGAAGAATCCCACCCATCCAACTCAGAAAACTGCGCTTGGCGACAATTCCTGGCTTGGTTGTAAGTCACCGTGAATCCACAAGATGCGTCACACGGAGACTGCTGGATCGCTCCCTCGATTCTTGCGAATCGGGCAGCCATCCTATCATAGCCCCATCACTCGTCCACGCAATATTTTCACAGACGTTGAAAAACGTTGGAAAATCCTCAAGTTCCTCTTTCCTCAGTAATTCCTACTCGCGCCAAGTCACAGAGTCAATTTGTGATACGCGTGTTTGCAGCCCATTCAGGCAACCTTCGGCGGACGCGACTGATTCATGAGTCGTGACGCGATGTGGTGTTTTGGAGACGCCGCACTACGGACGTTTTGACACAGAGATACAAGTGGAGTTCAGCCACGCAATTCGGGCCGCACCCGTGACCGCAACACAAGGACACGCAGAACGAATGCCACGTTCGCTTATCGGGCCTTGCTGCGCATGGCAATGAAACCGACCAGTGCCACAAATATCAGAATAGACGCATACTGTTGCGGCGTCATGTTGTGCCAGAAGTTGACCAGCGTCGTCTTGTAGACCGTCAGGTAAGAACTCACGGTGCTTGTGATTCGGGACATGTTGACGCCTCTCCGGGGCCTCCATCGTTCGCAGTCTTCTCACGATAAGCCATCCAAGCCTAGGCCAGGATCAGCTCCCGAGAGTCGACATTCACCCGAAAGTCCTGAATTCTGGACCGGTCATAACGGTGATTCGGAGATCACCATCTGTCGGATCAACGAACGGGGATTCTTACGGATTTGAGTGACATTCCCCGAGCCTGTTCCCGGCGAGCGGTCGTTTCCGAGCGGATTTTGGCCGGACGATCAGGACAACCGTCATAAACTGAACCGAATCCATACCACATTCGTCAAGGTCTGCATCATCCCTGTGGAGTCAAAGCTAGCTTTGAGGTGGCACTCGCCGCTCAGCCGGGCTCTTGTTTCACTGCGTGACCAACTCCAGGGATGCTCTCATGATCAACACGGTTCCCAGCTTTCATTTCTCTGAAACTCAAGTCACCCCGCGGTTAAACGACCAAACGACCGAGAACAAACAATCCTGTCTCGTTCGTATCTATCCAGCAGGGGTCAGTGGTAGCCTGATCCCATTGACCCACAGACGATTGACTATCGGACGCGACCAGACATGCGATCTGGAGGTCAACGACGACTTCATGTCTCGCATGCACGCAGTACTTGAGTTGACCGAAGGCGGCTATCTGCTCTCCGACTGCAACAGTCGCAACGGCACCATTGTGAATGACAAGCAAATTACCTCGCTCATTCTGCGCCCGGGGGATCAGATCCGGCTCGGAAACCACATCTTCAAATTCCTGTCGTCGGATCATGTCGAAGCGCACTATCACGAAGCTGTGTACGAGATGATGACGCTTGACGCGATGACCAACCTCTACAACCGTCGGTACTTTGAGGATGCATTCCGTCGAGAAGTTCTGCGTTCACAGCGTCACAGTCGTCAGCTCTCATTGCTGATCTTCGACATCGATCGGTTTAAGCAGATTAACGACAAATACGGCCATCTGGTCGGTGATGAGGTTTTGAAGGCGCTGAGTGCCCGCGTGCGGGGACGGGTCCGTGGTGACGAAATCGTCGCACGCATTGGAGGTGAGGAGTTTGCCGTCGTACTCGTCGAGACTTCCAAGATGAACGCCCGTCTGGTCGCGGAATCTCTTTGCGAACTGGTGCGATCCAGTCCTCTGCTGCCCGATCGTCCTGACCTGATCACAACGATCAGTGTGGGCGGCGTTCACACCAATGGGCTGGAGCTGCTGTCCGAGCAGGATCTGATTTCTCAAGCGGATCAGCAGCTGTACTTGGCGAAAACATCGGGCCGCGATTGCGTCAGATTTGACTGAGACCCAGGCGTGGGGCGAGAGAGCGGCCCTCCATGATTCTTTCGCCTGCTAACAACTCATCCCTATGCAATAAGCCCGGCGACTGATATCGCCGGGCTTTGTTTGTTGTCGTTCAGATTCAATTCCGCATTATCGAGCCGCCACTATGGCTTCGGTGAGTAATCGAGCGTCTTGAAATACACAGCCTCCGGCGGAACAGCCAGCAATTTGCCGTTGGCTTCCGTCTTCTGAGCCACTGCCTTCCACTCGGGATCACTCACGAATGCCTTCCAGGATGCAGTCGCAGCCTCGCGATTCGCATGCTCCAGCACATACCACAACTGGTTTTTCGACTTCGGCTCATCGGTCGGTGACCAATACCCGATCGACCGCATTCCGTGCTTATTGAACAGCTTTTCGGTGTGATTGCGGAACCGCGAGTGGAGGTCTTCCAGCTTACCGTCCGCAGCTGTGTAAATCCGAAGTTCGTAGACCTTGTCCTGGCGGGCCTTCTCTGTCGGCGGAGAATAGTCGGTTTCGGTCATGAAGATCGACTCGGGAGCCTTCGCCAGGATCTTTCCGTGCTTGTCTTCGCTGGCCTTGCGAACGGCCTGCCACTCCGGATCAGCGCGGAAGGCTTCCCATGACTTTGTCGCTGCTTCACGGCTGGGGTAGCGGAGGATGTAGTACAGGGTGTTTCCCGCAGTTGGCCCTTCACTGGCTTCCCAGTAGGCCACGTTTTCGATGCCATGCTTCTCGAAGAGCTTCGTCGTGTGATCGCGGAATCGCTCGTTACAGGCTGCCAGTTTGCCCGGCTCGCAAGTGTAAATCCGGAGTTCCAGGACGCCTTCGCCCCCGTGAGCGGGCCCGCCGAAAAACGCGGCTGCAGTCATCATCAGCATTCCGATCAATCCCCATCGCTGCATAATTCTCTCCCAGTCGGTCACACGCTGCCCATTGAGACGGAACCCAGCTTATCACCGGTCCACTTACGGGCAAAGGAACTTGTGGAAACGGTCACCTGGAACGATCCGCTGGGACCCGGGCAATCCCGCCGCTGAGAAACCGTCCCGGACGGGCGTATCCCTGCTGGCTGACGCAAGTTGTGCACGCTATCCTTCTGCGCACACTGACACGGATTACGATGAGCGTGTCCGTTCGATGGGGACCCGAGAAACGAGTTCTGCCAGCCATGACCATTTCCGTCACCGAGTATTTCGAAACCCGCAAGGACGACCGGAAGAAGGAAACTCGCTACCTCAACGTGATCAACAAGGACTCTTGCACCAGCTGCCAGTCCTGTGCCACGGTCTGTCCGGTCGATTGCATCTACGAAGTCCCGGGCAACTTGCCGGGCCAAAGTTACCACCAGATTGATACCTCGCGGTGTATCGGTTGCCAGATGTGCTACCGATCCCCGAACGACAGCTCAGACTTCTACACGCTGACGATCTGCCCGTGGAATGCGATCGACATGCTGCACAACCCGAACGTCAGCCCCGACAAGGAATCGGTCTTTGCCCCTTACTGGAAGGGCACCGACGGCACTCCTCCGTTCCCGAAGCTCGAAGAGTATGGCTACCAGCTCTTCATCGAGGGGCAGTGCTACCTCCCCGCGTCGCGTCAGGACCTGATCGATGTGGTGACCTGGTTTACGAAGCCGAGCTGGCTCTTCTCGGAAGACGGAGAAACCGTGGCAATCGCTGAGCTGGTCGCCAACGAAGATGGTTACGCCAAGTTCGTGGCCACTCCGGACGGTCGCGCCCTTCTCGACTGTGTCTATTCCGAGTGGAAGCGGATTTTCATGGACTGAGTCGTCGGCGACTTGTCCGGAATGCACTCTCAGATTCAAGAGCCTCTGTGGAATTTCACAGGGGCTTTTTTTGCGATATAGCAGATTGCACAAGGCCTGCGTATCACGATCTCTGATCTACGACGTCGTCCGACCTAACCCTTATTCCCGTACCACTCGTCCGGCGAGAGGTCGACGCGTTCCGTACTCCTGTCGAGGGAGTGTGGGCTGGGGACCACGGGTTGGGCAGGGAGGTCAACGCGGCGGTTATTACTCGATGACTGGCGATCATGGATTGCATCCCAGCGATGGGCTTCGTCCAGATCGTATTCACCGGCGTCGTACTCATCATACCGGCACATATATCCCGGCTGTTGCGACTTGATGACTTCCAGGTCGTACTCTTCCAGGACACGGTTCTGGATCAGGTCGCGGCACTCGGAGTTAATGGGGTGGGCAATATCGGCGTAGAGCTTGGCACGCCCGTCCACGCCCTTCATGGCGCGGTCGTCGCGTTGACGCTGGCCGCACTGGGAACAGTAATTCGAACGCAGGGAATTCTTGGTCTGGCAGCGATGACAGTGATCGGTCAGCTTGCGGCTGGGCATCGCGACGAACGCTCCCTTGATGCCCCGGATGATCTTCAAGTCGCGGACCACAAAGCACCCGTCGATGGTCATCGAACAAAAGGCGAGCAATCGTTCCGCGTTGTCACTCATCAACTTAATACGAACTTCTGTTATCTCCACGAGACCGTCCTCCTCAGGAGTGGAGCGAGTGACCCAGGCGGTCACCAGCGAGAGAACACAAACACGTTGTCAGCTCTGATTGATGCTTCAATGACTGGCGATGCCTTCGCCAATCGGTGTTCATGTCCGGAATTGTGACTTGTCTCAAGTCGCTGTCTGGACGACAAAAACTTGGCCACGACACGTCGCGCGAAGCTGATGGGCTGCCTGGACTGCCTGCCGCTGATGGGCACACAGAGCGAAACAGGATGACCCGCTTCCGGTCATCAGACGGCCAACACTCGATGTCCGGCGAAGGGCCGCCAGCGCGGAAGCGACCTCCTCGCTCAATACGCCAGCGGGCACCTCGAGTGAGTTGTGCAGCTGGGTCCCGATCAATGATAGATTTCCCGAGTGCAGGGCTTGCCGAATGGCTGCACTGCCGCGTGGAGCCCGATCAGGCTGGAGAGCCTGAAAGACCTCGCGTGTACTGAGTCCACCGGGGGGCTTGATCACCACGAAATGTAGTGGTTGAGTCAGCGGCTCCGGGGTGATCTGCTCGCCCCGCCCATGGCAAAGTGCCAGCGGAGCGGAATCGATGAAAAAGTTCACATCGCTGCCCAGCCGCGCCGCCAGCGCATGCAGTTCACGACTAGGTAGCCCCAGCTTCCAAAAGTGATTCAGTGCCACCAACGTGGCTGCTGCATCGCTGGAGCCACCGCCGAGCCCAGCCTGAAGCGGGATCGACTTCGACAGCTCGATGGAGGCACCTTGCGTGCATCCGGTGTGATCTCGCAGCATCTGCGCGGCTTTCAGGATGAGGTTACGCTCATCGAGAGGCAGCAGGGCCCGCATGAATGGAGTGATGCCCGGGGAGGCACTATTCAGAGACAACTCCAACCGGCCACTCTCGTTCGATTGAAAACGAAGTGTGTCATACAAGCCGATGGAAACCATTAAGGTCTCCAACTCGTGGTAGCCGTCTGGCCGTTTACCGAGAACGTCGAGAAAGAGATTCAACTTCGCCGGCGTTCTCACGACAAGGCACGGCCCCTGCCAGTGAAGTCGCATACGTGGTACATCCTGGTGAAGAAGCTCACGGTGAAGAAGTCACGATGCTGAGGCACAAGAATCGTCAGTGACCCGAAGATTATTGTGCCTGCCCAGCCGCCAGTTTCAGAATGAATCGGGCCGACTGAGTCAAGAGAGGATCCGTGCGAGCGATGTTAGGCGATGCGTGCAGAATGTCAATATGTTTTAACGTCGATGTGTTTGGAGTTGTCCGTCATGAATGATCATTCGTGGGCGACGCGGGAGTCACCGCTGGCGATCCGGTGTCTGCGGGGTTCATCGGCTCAGGGGCTGTTTTGCGGCGAGCCTTTTTCACCGCCTTCTCGATCAGTCTGGGGAGCGAAACCAGAACTTGAGCTGTTGTCGGCTGCACTCCGGGGCGGGGGATCACCACGAGATCAATGGCTGGCGGCAAACCGTGCTGCACATGGCGAAAACCCTCACGGATGGCGCGTTTGATCGCATGGCGAACCACGGAGTTTCCGCACTTCTTGCTGACACTCGTCCCCAGTCGAGTCGGTCCCTCATCTCGCAGCAACACAAACACCAGCAGGACCGGATCGCCCGCTGAGTGCTTGCAGGCAAAGACAGCCTCATAGTCTGCGGGTGTATGCAGACGTTGTTCAGGTCGAAATGTGAGCGAGGTGTCTGGCATGAAATCGCAAGTGAGATTTAGACATGGAGAGCAGCGTGAGTTGCTGGTGGGCGATTCACGCGGTCAGATCACCAGTTTACGCGGAAAATGCAAATAGGATAGCGGCATTCCAGCCGTTCGTGCCCGTTGATCTCCTGGAGGAATGGCCACAAGATCGCCAGGCGTCACAGGAAATCTGTGGCATCTCTTGAATCTGTCATGGGGCGGTAACGCTGACTGGTGGCAACTGGTAGACTTTATTCCCCGCACTCGCTTTTGCTTCTTCAGGACTCTCCGCCAGATGGCGACACATTCTCTGCGAAATCCACACAGCATTCTGGCCGCACTTCAGCGTCGTCCCGACGACGTGCTGGAGGTCCGCGTCAATCTCAAGGGAGCCAGTGATCCTTGGCAGGCTGTGGCCTCTCTCGCCCGCGAACACCAGAAACCGGTGCATCTGCCGCTCGCCGAATCAACGCGGTCGTTCAGCAAGTCCGCCGACGGAGGCCGGGCCACCGGAAACGAGGCGACCGTCCGCGAGATCTCGACCGTCAGTCCCAAAGCACTCTTTCAGCGGACCGACAAGCCGGGGTTATGGCTGGCGCTTGACCATCTGCAAGACCCGCACAACGTCGGCGCGATTTTGCGGTCAGCTGCGTTCTTTGGCGTGCGTGGGATCGTGATGACTCGAGACCAGTCGGCGCCGCTCAGCCCGGTGGTCTATGACACCTCTTCCGGGGGAATTGAATCGGTGCCCATCGCGATCGTGGCCAATATCGTCCAGGCCTTCGAGGTCGCGAAGGAAGCAGGGTTGTGGGTGCTGGGGACCTCTGAGCATGAGAGTCGCTCGGTGACTGAGGTCGATCAGGATCGTGACTGGCTGCTGGTGCTGGGTAATGAGGAGAAAGGCCTGCGGCGGTTGGTGGCGGAGCGCTGCGATGAGATGTGCCAGATCCCTCCGCTGGGCGACGTGAAGTCCCTCAATGTGTCGGTGGCCAGCGGAGTCATGATGGCGATGCTGACCACGGGACGCTCGAAGTAGCGACAAGAGCGGAGCGTTCGATGGACTGGCAGATGGGGATCGTGCTGATTCTGGTCTCGATCGCCGCCTGGACTGATCTCAGCGTCGGCCGAATCTATAACTGGAACACCTACACTGGCATGTTGATTGGACTGGGGATGAGTTTCCTCTCCGAGAGCCGCATCACGCCCGGCGACGCCTTTTCCGGCTGGTGGATCTGCGGGCTCATTATGCTGGTCTGCTACGTTCTGCTGAACGTGGGCGGCGGCGACGTGAAGCTGATCGCTATGCTGGGAGCGTGTCTGGGCCTGGAAGACGGTCTCAACGCTCTTCTCTGGACCTGCACCATTGCTGCAATCACCGCTGCAGCTTCTGTGATCTGGCAGGTCGGCGCGTGGGAGCTGCTCAAGGGGACGGTGTACCGGATGAAGTTATTGATCCAGGCGAAGGGCGGGGTGCCCTGGTCGCCCGAGCAGCGGCGGACTCTTAACCAACGGTTTCGTTTCGGCCCCAGTGCGCTGGCTGCCGTGCTGTTGATTTACGGGATGAAGTGAGGATCTGGTCAGCGTTCACAGCGTGGGGCCATCTGGCAAAGTTTTGGGTTTTCTGCCCCTGACGCTGTGAAAATAGGGCGCCGGACATTGTTCCATCAACGATAATTCATATAACCTACAGACCCGCTCTGATTCGGCCCCACCGTAACGTGCCTGCGACTCGCCCCTGCCTGCAGCGAGACCCTATTCATGCTGACACCATCGCACTCCCGAATTGGATTCATGACCTCGCGGCGTGAGGCATTGCAGGTTGGTTTTTCGGGCCTGCTCGGCGTGGGGCTGACTGACATTCTGTCGAATCGGGCCAAGGCGGACGGAACTTCCCCCGGGTTTGGCCGAGCGAAGAGCTTCATCCTCGTCTTCCAGACCGGGGCTCCCTCGCACCAAGACATCTGGGACCTCAAGCCCGAGGCACCCGCTGAGATTCGCGGCGAGTACAGCCCAGTGGACACGAATGTCCCGGGCATCATGGTCGGTCCGCATATTCCAAAGCTGGCTGCCATTGCCGACAAATATGCCATCATCCGCTCGATGACACACGACCTGCCTGGACATGAGCAGGCCACGCACTTCGTCCTCACCGGCATCAACCAGCTGCCACCCGGCTCGACGCACATCGCGAGCCGGACCGACTGGCCATGCTACTCGGCGGGGCTGCAGGCCCTCCGGCCTCGTAACGATGGACTGCCATCGGGAGTGATGCTGCCGACCTACCTGAACAATGGATACGGGTTCTCAGGCCAGACCGGCGGCTTCATGGGAAGCCAGTACGACCCGTGGCATGTGAAGGGCGACCCGAATCACCCGAGCTTCAAGGTCGAAGAGCTGACACTGCAGCCCGGCCTGACGATTGATCGAGTTGATGACAGACGGGCATTGCTCGGCAGCCTCGACCAGCAGCGCCGCGATCTGGAAAACCAGGCTTCCTCACAGAACCTGTCACGTTCTGCGGGCCAGGCGTACGGTCTGCTCGGAGCCAGCGGAAAATTCCGCGAAGCATTCGACATGGAGCGTGAGCCCGCCGAGGTCCGCGACAGGTACGGACGACACTCATTCGGCCAGTCACTGCTGCTCGCCCGCCGACTTGTCGAATCGGGCATGCCTGTTGTGCAGGTCAACATGGGCTCGATGAACACCTGGGACACGCACGGCAATAACTTCAATCATCTGAAGAACGTCCTGCTGCCGCCGTTCGATACGGGGGTCGCTGCCCTAATCAGCGATCTGGATGAACGCGGTCTGCTGGATGAGACGCTCGTGATCGCCGTGGGCGAGTTTGGTCGGACTCCCAAGATCAACGAAACCGCTGGACGCGATCACTGGTCGGGCGTCTTCTCCGCGATCTACGCCGGGGCGGGTGTTCGCGGTGGACAGGTCATTGGAGCCAGCGATGCCCAGGCTGCGTACCCCGCGACTCGCGGCTGGTACCCTGCTGACATTGGAGCGACGGTCTACAGCGCCCTCGGAATCGACCCGAGCAGCATGATCTACGACCGGGTTGGACGCCCCAGCCATGTGAATGCGGGCCGGGTGATCGCGCCGCTTTACTCGTAACGACAGAGTCAAGACGGCGAATCCTCAATCGCGAGAATTGAGCTGGCGGTCAGACATCGAGGTCTGATCGCCTTTTCTTCGTTATTCGCTCCGCCGTGCTGCGGTTTTTCTCATATGAGACGAGCAGATCGCTCGCATTTCACTCGCTTCCTTGTCTCGCTCTGAGGTCTCGACTACCTTGCCATTTCGGTCTCCGTTGCGGACGGATGGATGGCCCGGTCTGAGGCTCGGCGCAGGTCGTGTGTTGTGAGGCAGCTTGCGTGTCTCGCTCTTTCCTCAAAAGGCAGTGCGGTCCCCGTACCTCCGCGTCACTCCTGAAAGGTCTTTGATGTCCTCCCGTCAACTCATCCGTGTCGGTCACAGCCCTGATCCGGACGATGCGTTCATGTTCCACGCTTTGGCCAACGACAAGATCGACACCGGTCCGTACCAGTTCACCCACGAACTGGTCGACATCGAGACTCTCAACCGTCGCGCATTCAAGGCCGAACTCGAACTCACAGCTGTGAGTCTACATGGGTATGCCTACTTGACCGATACCTACGCCCTGTGTGCCTGCGGAGCCAGTATCGGAGACAACTATGGTCCGATGGTTGTTGCTCGTCAGGAGGGCACCGTCAACGACCTGAAAGGTAAGACGATCGCCGTGCCGGGCACGCTCACGACGGCATTTCTGTCCCTCCAATTGTGGCTGGGTCAGGCGGGCTTGAAAGCGGTTCCAAAGGGCGAAGAGGGATCAGTCCACTACGTCGTTGTCCCGTTCGATGAGATCCTCAACGTCGTTGAGCGTGGCGATGCCGATGCCGGATTGATCATCCACGAAGGCCAGCTGACCTACCATACCCAGGGGCTGAAGCTGATCGAAGACATGGGCGTCTGGTGGATGCGGGAAACCGGTCTGCCGCTGCCGCTCGGTGGCAACGCCATTCGTAAGGACCTAGGTCAGAAGGCCATGCAAGAAGTGACAGCCCTGCTGAAGCAGAGCATCGAGTATGGCCTGCAGCATCGCCAGGAAGCGCTAACTTACGCCATGCAGTATGGCCGCGACCTCGACCGGGCCAAGTCCGACAAATTCGTCGGCATGTACGTCAACGACTGGACTCTCGATTTCGGCCCCCGCGGTCGTGAGGCAGTTGCCCTGCTTCTCCAGCGTGGATACGAAGCCGGGATCATCCCGAACCCGGTCAAACTCGAATTCATCGGTTAAACGAGATCCACCGAGGATCATTCGTTTCAACGAGACGAGTGATCCTCGGGAAATCAAATTTGCTTAGGCCAGGATGTCATTCACGATCTTTCCCGCCACATCGGTCAGGCGGTAATCGCGCCCGGCATGGCGGTAGGTCAGTTGTTCGTGGTTGATGCCCAGCAGGTGCAGGATCGTCGCCTGCAGGTCGTGGACATGCATGGGCTTCTCGACGACGTTGTACCCGAAGTCATCGGTCGCTCCATGGACATAGCCCGCTTTCACGCCAGCGCCCGCCATCCAGATGCTGAAGGCGAATGGGTGGTGGTCGCGACCGTCGGACTGAACGCCGCGGCGCACTTCACCCATCGGAGTCCGACCGAACTCTCCGGCACAGATCACGAGCGTCTCGTCGAGCAGTCCCCGTTGCTTGAGGTCCTGCAGCAGCGCTGCCATCGGCTGATCGGTCATCCCGCAGTTCAGCTGGAGTCGTCGGGTCAGATCTCCGTGATGATCCCACGTACTGTGGACCAGATGCACGAATCGGACCCCTCGTTCAACCATCCGCCGGGCGAGCAGGCAATTCGAGCCAAACGATCGCGTCTGATCCGAATCCACTCCATACATCGCCCGGGTCTCAGCGGTCTCCTGGCCGAAGTCGAGCAGTTCCGGCGCAGCTGACTGCATCCGGAACGCCATCTCGTAAGCAGCAATCCGCGAGGCGATCTCCGTATCGCCGGTTGCCTTCTGGTGAATCTGATTGAGATCCTGCAACACGTCGAGTCGGGCGCGCTGCGTCGCTGCACTGATGCCGCGTGGGCTCTGGATATGCAGGACTGGTTCACCGGAATTGCGGAATGAGACGCCGCGATAATTCGACGGCATAAACCCGCTCCCCCACAGCGAACTCCCCGCTCCCTCGATCCCGTGCCCGTCATCAGAGAGCAGGACCAGATACCCCGGCATATTCTGGCACTCGCTCCCCAGCCCGTAATTCACCCAGCACCCCATGCTGGGGTTCCCAAACAGCGGCGTTCCGCAGTGCATCAGCAGCTGGGCCGGGTCGTGGTTTGCCTGCTCACAATGCATGGAGCGGATCAGGCAGATGTCATCTGCCATCTTCGCGGTATGAGGGATCAGTTCCGACAGTTCCATCCCGCACTGGCCGTACGGCTGGAACTTGCGAGGGCTGGCTTGAACCGTCTCCAGAATGCCCCCCGTCGCACTCTTCTTGGCCATCGTCAGGTGGGCGGGAATCGGTTGGCCGTTCAGCTCCATCATCTTCGGCTTCGGGTCGTACAGGTCGAGTTGCGACTGCCCGCCCATCATGAACAGAAAGATCACATTCTTCGCCCGTGGCACGCTGTGCGTCCCCGTAGCGGTGAGCCCCTCACGAGCGAGCAGGTGCCACAGCGCCATCGCACCGATTCCGTGCGAGGTACCGGCCAGAAAGTCTCGTCGGGATGGCATGGAGAACATGGCGTTATTCCCGATGGAGGAACTCGTCGAGGTTGAGCAACACGCTGGCGAGAGCTACCCACCCGGCTTCCGTGCCAGGGGGCGCGTCTCGCAACACATCCTTCGCAGCAGGAGCGTCTTGCTCAAACAGCTTGCGTTGGATTCCCAGGTAATCGAGTAACCGCGTCGACTCATGCGGCAGTGGCTCACGCAGCAGTACCAGGCGGAACGCGTGATTCAGACGCTCCGCATCACTCCCTTGAGGAGCCTCTCGCTGCACCCGAGCCGCGAGAGACTGAGCTGCCTCGAAGAAGACGGGATCATTGAGCAGATTCAGGGCCTGTAACGGAGTGTTCGAGCGTTCTCGCCGGGTACAGCTGCGACTGGCGTCGGGCATGTCGAACGTCACAAACTGAGCATA
>QWOR01000268.1 GCA_003669575.1 Planctomycetota bacterium
CCATTGGCGAACGACTTGATAACCCCTCGTGGGCCGAATACTTTTTTCAGCTCTGGGTGCAGTTTGAAGTAATCTGGATGCTCAGGCTCCTGCTCCGCATTCAGGTGATAAAGGTTCCCGTAGAATTCGTCGAAGCCGTGATTCGAAGGCAAATGCTCATCGAGGTCACCCAGATGGTTCTTGCCATACTGAGCGGTCATGTACCCATGATTCTTCAACAACTCCGGGATCGTTGGATCCTTACCAGATAGTCCTTCTTTCGCACCAGGAAGGCCGACTTTGAGCAACCCGGTTCGAAATGGACTCTGACCGGTAATGAAAGCTGCCCGTCCCGCAGTGCATGACTGCTGCCCATACCAATCGGTAAACAATCCGCCTTCCTTGGCCACGCGATCGATGTTCGGCGTGTTGTAGCCCATCATCCCACGGTTGTAGGCGCTGGTGTTGTTCCATCCGACATCGTCGCCCCAAATCATCAGGATATTGGGCTTTTTGCCGGACGCCTGCGCGGCGGTTGTTACAGCGAGATTGTGGGCTGCCACGAGTGAACTCGCGTCGGCCAACTCCGTCGATTCTGCCAACGCACAAGAGCGAGTGAGTGACTCGCTACAGCAGGCTTTCCCTGCGGACAAATCAGAAAGGGCGGGCAATTCCGTGACGGCCGGAATGGCCACGGGACTCGGCTGCGAAATGGCCGCATCGGCTCGATCCGCAATTCGTAAACTGTCTGAGGAGGCGAGGTGGCCGAGAATGGCCCCTACCGTCAGCACGGCCACTGTTTGAAGCGATCTGGGAAATGTCATCGAACTTCCTTTCACTGGGGGAGATACTCACGGCTGTTGCCGTTCAACTCGAATACAAAGGGCCCGTTCTAACTACGGAGTGGGAGTTTTCTCGGCTGTGGTGACATCGCCGGTGGCTTTCACAAACTCTTCGAACTTGTGAGTTCGTGACCTCTTGCGTGTCGATCCAGAGGCCATCCACGGAGACGAGATGAGCCGGTTGCTCATCGAGCCAGTCTGTCTTGGAATTGCTCCCCATCAGAAACTCGCTGCAAGGGATCCAAACTATCCCTTTATGTACAGCAGTGGTAATCGACTCCAGACTCGCCGAGGGGGGAGTGATGGATGCAGTGGATAGAGGATTCGTCCCAGTGATCCGCTGTGATGCAGTCGCTGCATAAGCGACAATGAACGCACCTGAACCGAATAGTGCCAGTTTCACCCAATAACTGTCGCGCCAAGACTGAACAAATCGCCTCCACAGACTTACCACCTGCTCTGGGACGGGGGAGTCGCTATCCGAATTCGGGAATTGCCTCGACGAGCCGACAGACACCATGAGTATCCTTAGGTGAGGAGGTTCAACCAGCTGAGCGCACGCGAGCGCGTGATTAGGCTTGCTCAGACAACTGATGAGAGAGAGAGTGCGTAAGATTCAGATCGGAATCAGGAGCTTGTCGAACTCCGAAGTTGAAACAGAGTCCTCCCACAACTGTAACCACATGAACGACCGTCGTCGAGTAATGTGGCCGGTATGATGCATTGGAGAGGATCTCGGAGTAGAGGATTTGAACTCCGGAAGCACCACTGTGCTTGGGCGATCACGTCGCGGGGTGCCTTGTCCCGCTTCAGCTCGATGATGACCAGATTCGCATCCCGGTCCATTGCCAGGAGATCGATGAACTTGCCGTCGGCCGTCCGTAGGACGATTCCTCGGGCCTGGAACAGCTCCTCAGGCGATTGTCCCGTTTTGTTACTCCAGAACCGGTGAAGAACGGCGAAGCATGAATGAGATCGCCATGCCTGAATTGCTCGGGCTGCTTCAAGATCATTCAGACCTGGTCTCCAGCGACGACCCTGTCTTGGCAGTCGCCCGAGTGATCGGTCTGGCACGACGATCGGGCAACGCCAGGGAGAGGTTAGAGAAGGCGATCGAAATCTAATCGACCGAACTTAATCTTAGATCGCAGTTTTTACGCTGCCATTTTCACCTGGATTCTCCTCCGGGAGGCGCCACCAATTTCAGCCGGGCTGACCACCACAAACATGCGGGAGTCGCCATTCAAGAGCCGCAGTGTTGTGCGGCTGGATTTGACTACTCACACTGCAATTGGATCATTAAATGTGTCTGTCGGAGAGTGAATCCATCATGCCATCTCATTCGCTTCCCCCATTCAGTCTCAGCCGTCGAGACTTTGTCTCTTCGGCCGTCGCAGCTGGGTTGGGGACACTGGCAACTCATGCGGAGGCCGAAACACCACCCGTGAATCGTGGACCGAAGATTGGGAAACAAGCGATCGAGGATCGCATCGGGTTCGGGGCGTGGATCAACGATGTGCGGCTGGAAGCGATGCCGTTTGCATACTGGCCGCCCGATCTGCTGGATGAGGTGGCCGAACGCAGTTTGATCGAAACGATGCGGCTGCAGGCAGCCTCAGGCTACAACATGTTCGACGTGTTTGGACTGTTTGCAGCCTGGGGATGGCCGGTCGACATTGTGAGTGCCGTCGACCAAGAGAGAGACGCCCGCGTCCGTCGCATCCAGAAAGCGGCCCGCGAACTGGGGATCAAGCTGATCTACGGACTTGGTGTCTACAGCTGGGGTTTCGACAAGATCATTCAGCATGACCCCGCAGTGAAGGGGCCGAACATTCACGCCATGTGTGCCTCGCGAGAGGAATCGTGGGTCTGGCAGAAGAAGATCATCGATTTCATTCTGCAGTACGATTTTGATGGCTATCACCTGGAGGCGTCCGATCTGGGACGATGCACCTGTGAGCAGTGCATGAAGACATGGCCAGTGCTGGCCACTTACTACAACCATATCACCGCGAAGTGTGCTGACTACATCCGTCGGCAGGCCCCAGGAAAATACATCTCGGCCATTACGATCAGCTGGGCCGATTGGAACACGGGGTTTACGGCTGAGGACAAGCAAAACCTGATCACGCTGAGTCATCAGGTCGACAGCATTCTCGATCAGGGGCATCACGGCCCGTTCGTGAAGGAGGCCGATCGCAAGGCCTTCGTGGACCAACTGCAATGTAAGTATGGGACATCCGGGGGCTTTTGGGTTTACCCACCGTTCCGCTGTCATCGGGAACGCTGGTTTCTGCCGTACACCCGCAAGACCGGTGAGCATATCCAACGGCTGTATGCCGATGGGGGTCGCTCGGTGCTGTACTACCAGGGGCCGATCAATAATCCGGGCGTCGAGGTGAATGTCGCATTCGGAGGCAAGATCATGTCGGATGTCTCTCGCGATGTGACCGATGTGTTGTCAGAGGTCATTGAAGAGTTGTATCAGCCGAAGACGCAGGAGGCTCACAGGTTCCTTGTGAAGACCTTCCAGCACGGGGAGGAGGCTTACCTCTCTAATATGAATTACGATGCCGACGGGATTCATCTGAAGGGGCAGTTGGCTTACCCGGGACCGGGTGAGTTGCACATTGGATTTGGGGTCAGTCTCGCGGGGGCCACGTCCGCTGTTCCGGTTTACCTGTATGAGCCAAATCTTAATGACCAGGGGCGGGCAGCCTATGCCAAGGGGCTGGAGGCATGCCTGGGGCACGTCAGCAAGATCGAGCATCAGGTGGGAGCAGTCGAGCGGGTTCAGCGGCTGAAGAATTCGATCTACCATGCGCTGGATGATGTGCTGAACGTAGCCTACGCCCGCGAGACGATGCCCAAGCCGTAAAGCGCGATTGTTCCGTGCAAGTTGCTGAGCGAACGAGGGAATGAGGTCCGACATGATGTTTGTGAATCGATTCATGTTGGTGCTGAGCATCGCGATGGGGGCGATCGGTCGCGCAGAGGACACGGGCTTGCGATCGCCAGCAACGCCACAGTGGGTGCGTATAGATTCGGAAGGGACGTTATCACGGACGTTTCAATCGTCCGCAGTTCAGTCAGCGACTCTCCGGATGGCGGGGGACTTCTGTCGCACGCTGGTGACCGTGAACGGGGAACAAGTGCTGCGAATTGAACCCTATTGCCCGACGCAGGAACTGGATGTGACCAACTTCCTGCGATTGGGGGAGAACAAGGTCGAGGTTGATGTCGAGTCAGTCCCGGGTGCCCCTGCTGCGGTGGCAGTGGAGGTCGACATTCTGACGACAGACGGTAAACGAATCGTCGTGATGACGGGTGATGAGTGGTCTCTCATTGACCAGAATGAGCAGCCGCAAAAGCTGGCTCTGGGCGGGGCTGTACGGCCGGAGCTGTGGGGAGTCGGTCGTCGACGTATTTCGAATGACCCCTTCGATAACTATGAACAGTGGCAGCAGGCCAAAGGGGGAAATGCCAGGTCCCCTCGGTTCTCCCTCGCATCGGGCTTTGAGATCACCCAGCTGCGCGTAGCTCAACCGGATGAGGGGTCGTGGGTCAGTCTGGCGTGTGATGATCGGGGACGGCTGGTGATTGGCCGAGAAGATCAGGGGTTCCTGCGGATGACCGTCGCCAGGGATGCACAGACGATTGCCCACGTCAAGCCCGTGACAACGGATCTCCTGGAGTGTCGTGGTCTGGTGTTCCGGGATGGCTGGTATTACGCGAGTGCGAACAATTCGAGGAAGATTGTGCGATTCAAGGTCAGCGACGAGGGGCAGGTGACCGATTTGCTTACGCTGCGCGAGTTTCCCGGAGGAGTCGGGCACGGGCGAAATGATCTCCGAGTCGGCCCGGACTCTCTGCTGCTGATCAACGGAGATTCCGTGGATTCACCGACCGACAATCAGCTCGACTTTACGTCGCCTCTCCGCAAGCGAGTGGCCGGGAAGCACATCAAAGAGGGGACCCTGCTGCGGAGCTCGCTCGATGGTCATCGCTGGGAGCTGTTGTGTGGCGGACTGCGGAATCCGTATGGGGTGGACGTGCATCCCACGTACGGTGATCCGTTCACATACGATGCGGATAACGAATACGACCTGGGGATGCCGTGGTACCGACCGACCCGCGTTCTGCAGCTGATCCCGGGCGGGGACTATGGGTACCGCGAAGCCACCAAAGTGTTGCCACCACGGTTTGCGGATCAGGCGGACGATGCGCCCCCACTGATCGATATTGGCAGGGGATCGCCGACATCGATCGTGTTCGGTTCGCAGTTCCAGTTCCCGCAACCTTATCAGCAGGCCCTCTTTGCCTTGGATTGGACCTATGGGCGAGTGCTGGCGATTCATTTGTCTCCACGAGGCGCCGGGTATCGGGCGTCCACGGAGTTGTTCCTGCAGGGGAAACCCCTGAATGTCACGGATGTCGTTGCGGGTCAAGATGGGGCGATGTATCTCGTCACTGGGGGGCGAAAGACGCAATCGGCCCTGTATCGAGTCACAGCTGTGAAGGCACTGGGGACGGAGTCCGAGGCGAGCGAGCGGACTCCCACACCTTTCGAATCGGAGATGCTGGCGTACTCGTCTAAGCAGCGCGAGATCGCTCGTCGGCTTCAAGACTCGGGTGTGACGACCGCTCGGATGAACTGGGATTCGATCAAGCCGCTGCTCAAGGATGCCGATCCGGTCGTGCGGTACTCGGCTCGAACGGCACTGGAACGTATCCCGAGTACGGAGTGGGTCACAACTGTGTTGTCCTCTCCGGTAGGTGAGGCGTCGATGCCGGCTCTGCTGGCCGCAGCGAGACTCCTTGATGCAGCTCATACGGGCCGAATCCTGGAGCAGTTGAATGCGATTCCGGTGGGGTTAGCGGAAGATCTCGATGAGTGCTTAATGCGGATTCGAATTCTGGAACTGTGCATGCAGGTCGATCAGGAGGCTGTGCTGAACCAACGAGAGGCTGTGGAAACGCAGCTCATGTCAGCCTGGCAGACCTCGGCGGTGATACACCAGCAGGTGTCGAGCGAGGGAACGAAGGCCGATTTTCTTCGCCGGTCAGCGCTCCTGTTGGCAGAGATTCAGTCTCCTCGACTACCGACGTTCGTTGATCAGGCATTGCTGTCGAGCAGTACACAGGAGGATCAGATCGCGGGAGTGATGGCGCTGCGGAATTACAGAGGAGAGATCAGGCCGGAGATTCGGGCTCGCCAGTTGCAGACACTCGCTGCAATACCGCAAATGGTGGGAGGTGAGGGGTTGCCAGCGATTCATGTGTGGCTGGAAACGGAGACCCTAGAGACGCTGACTCCTGAATTCCGCGAGCAATACGCCAGAATCAAGGCTTCGCTCTCTGAGCCCGAACCGTTGCCACCAACTCGACCACAGGTCAAGAAATGGTCGCTGGATGACCTGTCGGCGGTGATTGAGAACTCGACCACCGGTGATGCCCAGCGCGGACGCCAGATCTTCCACACAGCACTCTGTTCGCGATGTCATCGGTTTGCCGATCAGGGCCGATCTGTGGGCCCAGATCTGACTCAAGTCGCCGGGCGATTCAGTCGGCATGACATTCTGGACTCGATTCTCAATCCCTCGAAAGCCATCGCCGAGAATTACCAGGGCGTGACGATTCAAACCACGGAAGGGAAGGTGATTACTGGTCGCCTGATCCCCGGTGGCGACTTCCGGTCCGAGAAGCTGCGGCTCAGTACGGATCTGCTGCGACCGGATCAGGTCCTTGAGGTCGATAAGAAATTGATTGAGGAGCATCACCCGTCGGCAGTGTCCCCAATGCCGCAGGGACTGCTGGACACGTTGACGCAGGAAGAGATTCGCGACCTGTTGGCGTATTTGACTCGAAGTGGGAAGTGACCAGAGGCCGGTGGCCCGTGTGTTAACGCTCAACAAGCGAACGTGGTCCTCGCCTCGAACTTCTGATCCACGGTGAAGTGACTGGCGAGGGGAGTCGATTGTGAGGGAGTGGGCGCTGCTGGAGGCGGAGCCAAGTCAGGACACTCGGAAACGGTTGAAGATCGTGATTACTTGATGCACTCGACAAATGCGATTGGCGGAAACTCGAGCAGTGTTGACCAGAAGTCCCGATCGCTTTGGGGGAGGAAGTCTGGGGACAATTCGGGGCGGTGCCATCGGACCTCTCGAAATCCGGATTTTCTGAAGGCCTGTTCGTGGCTCTCCTGACTCAAGTAATAGTTCTCGATCTCAAATGAACCATCAGCAAGATGGAACGTCCATCTGATCGGCGTTCCCTCCTGCCAGTCACCGATGACACTCGTCTCAAAGCCGTACTTTCTGTACGACGGGGCCAATGAAAAGTCTCGTGCAGGATTGCTGTTCACCGTGACGAATCGACCTCCCGGCTTGAGTGAACGGGCGATCCCCTCGCACATGGCCTCAAGCTCGTCTTGAGTGCTTGCGTAGTTCAAAAGATAGGCGGCTATCGTCAAATCGAATGGTTCGGTGTCTGTCAGTTCTCTCGCATCCGCGACACGGAATTCGATTCCGAGGGGACGGCGTGTCTCCTGTGTTTGGGCCAGTTCAATCATCCCCTGTGACAAGTCGACACCAACGACTCGTGCGGCACCTCGATGGCGGATCATCCGAGTGTAAAATCCCTCGCCACATGCCACATCAAGCACCGAGAGTCCCGAGGGATCACCCACCAGGTTCATGAGAGTGTAAGACTCCACGAAAGTCCGCCATGGCTGCTGTTTGGCTCTTTGATACTGCTCGGCGATCGGATCATAGTCGGTTGTCATCTGGGAGCCTTTCGGGTGAGGTGATCAGTCATTCGCCTGGATGGTGACCATTTCTTCTAGTGGGATCCAGTCATGCCAGACAACCTTTGGTGTCGCTTAGACGGCGTTACAGGGACACAGGACCGCCTCTGTTCAAATTGCAGGTACCGATTAGAATCCGCAGCGCCCCGTAGCAATCGAGGCTAATTTTTTGAATTCTGATCGCGTGATTCAGGTCTTTGCGGCGAAGGACGGATGCGGATGCAAATTGAAAAGAGTTCCAGTGGGCAACTGATGGAACTGCGTCTGACGGGAATGCTCGACAACGATTCTTCGATGCATCTCAAGAACGAAATCGAGATGTGCACTCGTGAAGGGTGGCATCAGATCTTTCTCGACATGGGCGGTGTGACCTACATGAGTTCTGCCGGAGTGTCCGTGCTGCTGATTGTGAAAAAGCAGCTGGCCGGATTGCACGGACGATTCGGTGTTCACAACGTCCTGCCTCAGGTCGAGGAAGTTCTACGCTTGATGAAACTCTGGGAACTGTTGCGATGTGATCCCGATACCGTTCGCACGGTGACGACGACCACAACGGTTCAATTGTCTTCGGCTGCGCAGATCGCGTCTGAAGCGGGCTATGAGTTTGAACTGTATTCATTACCGGCGGCCCGGCCACTGAAGTGTCAGATGATCGGTCATCCCGTGACACTGATCTCATCTGCTTACCGACATTCCGTCATTCCCAAGACCCGCTTTGGTTCCAATTCTGTTGGTCTAGGGATGGGGTCGCTGGGAGATTTCGCAGACAATCGAATTGGCGAGTTTCTGGCGGTGGCAGGAGGAGTCGCGCTGTCGCCGCAGAGGTATGGCGGGCTGCCGGACTACTCAATCGTCGAAGGTGAATTCGAACCTTCGGTTCAGATCCATTATGGAATGAAGCTGGAGGGTGACTGGCCGTTTCTCATCCGATTTGAACCGGTCGAGACCGGCTCCCCCATGGGGTTGTCGGCACTGATTCGTACGAGTCTAAAACTCACGAATTGCCACACGGCAGGCTTTTTGATCCTGGCCGACTGTGCCGGCCTCGTCGGTGCACAACTCCGCAGGCTCCCTCCGTCGGATGAGGTGAGTGAAGTGGATCCATTCGCGGTCCCGGGAATTCGTCACTGGCTGTCATACAGCGCCGAGAAAATCCATCGCCGCAATCTGGTACTGATTGCAGGGCTCGCGACGAATGATTCCGTGTCTGAGGCTTCGCCGCTGAGAGGATTTCTTCGTCCGATGGATTCCCCTAATGGACTTGTCGGTCACTTTCATGCAGCCGTCTTCCCATACCGCCACATGAAGAAGCGAACCTTGCAGTTGGATTCGATGATCTCAGAGCTCTTTCAAAGTGGGTCCGTCCATGATGTGTTGCATCTCTTGCGAGATGATCGGCCCATTACTGGTCTGGGCGAGTCAGAACTTTTGGGCGGTGCGTGTTGGATTGCCCCCCTCCAGGATGTCACTCACGCGGAGGGCCAGGAATGACCTTACTCATCGGTTCACTGACAATTGCTCTCATCTTGTCGCTACTCGCATTTGGAATCTTGATCAGTTTCCGCGTTGTGGCGTTTGAAGATCTCACGGTCGACGGTTCGATGACCTTGGGGGGAGCCATGGCTGCAGCCATGATTGTGCGTGGAACTCATCCGGTGGTGGCCACCATGTGTGGTTCGTTGTCCGCGGCCGTTGCGGGCGCCGTGACGGCAACGCTGCACACAAAGTTTGGCATCAATCGCCTGTTGTCTGGGATTCTGGTGATGACCGGACTCTATTCCGTCAATTTGCGAGTGATGGGGAAGAGTAATCTCCCGCTGTTGTCACAGCGGACAGTGATGGATTACGCCGACGCCCTCTCGAAGAATGTGTTTCACGGACAATCGATCGTGCACCTGGCCGGATGGGAGGCCTCCGCACGCGACCTTTCCAGCCTGCTGCTGATGCTGTGTGTGACCACGACGATTGGTGGACTATTGTTTGTGTTCTTTCGAACCAACCTCGGGCTGGCTGTTCAGGCAATCGGAGATAACAGCCGTATGATTCGCTCGTTGGGAGTCAATGTCGAGCTCATGACGACGCTGGCCCTGTTTGTGGGAAATGGAGTGATTGGATTGTCGGGGGCACTGCTGGCCCAGTACCAGGGGTTCGCTGATGTCCAAATGGGGATCGGAATGATGGTCTGGGGCATCGCCAGTGTCATTCTTGGAGAAACCTTGGTAGGCACAAAGAAAATCGGGTTCCTGATCTCCGGAGCCGTGATGGGCTCGATTCTTTTTCGTTTGTTAGTCGCAATTGCGCTCCGCTGGGGGCTGAATCCCAACGACCTGAAGCTGATTACTTCCGCTTTCGTGTTTGGGGCGCTGGTGGTGCCCAGGTTCATCTCTCGTGGCTCGCGACTGGTCCGGAGGAAACAGAATGCTTGAGATCCAAGATATTCGCAAAACATTCTTCGAGGGGACGCCGAACGAAGTGCAAGCGCTTCGCGGAGTGAGTCTTTCCATACAACGCGGATCGTTTGTCTGTGTCATAGGTACCAATGGATCTGGTAAATCGACCCTGTTGAATGCAGTGGCTGGCGCGTTCATCGTCGATTCCGGACAGATTGAACTCGATGGCACCGACATCACTCATTTTCCGGAACATCGCCGAGCAAAGCTGATCGGGCGAGTGTTCCAGGATCCCTTCAGTGGAACTGCTCCGTCGATGACGATTGCCGAGAATCTGGCCCTCGCATCTCGTCGTGGTCAATCACGAGGACTGACCTGGGCATTGACCCCGTCTCGACGGGAGAATTTGCGAGATCGTGTCGCTGCGATGGGATTGAATCTGGAAGATCGACTCAATAATCCGATCGGCACGCTCTCGGGCGGACAGCGACAGTCGCTCACGCTGTTGATGGCTGCACTGGTCAAACCCTCTCTGCTGCTGCTTGACGAACATACGGCAGCGCTCGACCCGAAAAGTGCCGACCAGGTGATCCGTCTCACGCAGGACATTGTGAGCCGTGACCAGTTGACGACGTTAATGGTGACGCACTCGATGCACCAGGCCGCGCACCTGGGCGATCGTGTCGTCATGATGGACAAAGGACGCGTGGCGTGCGATATCTCGGGGCAGGAGAAAAAGCGGCTGCGCCCCGACGATCTCTTGTCGCGGTTCGAGGATCTGCGACGCGCCAATCAGCTCGACGAATCAGCGGCGGAAATGCTTCGATCGCAGTATGTCTGACGATCGATTGCCCATCGTTAATCCGCAACAGGAAACGTTCATGAGCTGGCCTCAGCAAGTTCACTTGACCGCAGTCACGTTACTGAAGCATTTTGGAATCGGAACAGTACTGATTCTGGCTGCGGCGGCGATTCTGCTGATTTCTGATCCACGGCGAAATCAGGCGGCGAAATCCTCGACTGTGCCAAAGAAAATCGCGGTCATTAACTATGCGTCCGTTCCAGTCCTGGATGAGGGTGAAGCGGGACTCATGGCCGGGCTGGAGGAAGCTGGACTCGTTGATGGTAAAAATGTGGCTCTGAAGCGTTATAACGCCGAGGGTGATCGGGCGACGGCAATCCTGATCGCAAAGGAAGTGGTCAGCAGCGACGTGGACGCAGTGATTACTCTCTCGACCCCCGTCCTACAGGCGGTGGCGAATGCGAACGCCGAGAGTCGTAAGACGCACATCTTTACTCTGACAACAGATCCCTGGGGAGCGGAGGTTGGCGTCCGCAGCGAGAATCATGCGGACCATCCTCCTTATATGACAGGGCATGGAACTCTCCAGCCGGTCGCTTCGTTGTTTCGCCTCGCTCGTGAGGCGAATCCGCAGTTAAAAAAGGTGGGAGTGGTCTGGAATCCCTCGGAATCGAATTCCGAATCGTCGACAAAACTGGCTCGTGAAGTCTGCACACAGCTGGAAATCGAGCTGATTGAAGTGACCGTTGATTCCTCATCAGCCGTTCTTGACGCAACCAAAGCTCTCCTCGGAAGAGAGGTCGAAGCGATCTGGGCGGGAGGGGACAGCACGGTCGGTGCTGCGATCGACACCATGATCTCGACTGCAAGAGAAGCGGGAGTGCCTGTCTTTACCAATATGCCGGTGAACGTAAAACAGGGAGCCCTGTTTTCTCTGGGGGCCGATTACTTCACCGTTGGAAAGGCCAGTGGTCTACTGGCGGCACGTGTCATTCGGGGCGAGTCGCCTGCCGGAATTCCAGTCGACAATTTCGCCCCTGAGAATCTGGCTCTGAATAAGGTCTCTCAGGAACTGTTCAAATCGAAATGGTTGATCGGTTCCGATTGGGAGCAGCGGGCGACACTCGTTGTTGATGGCCAGGGAATCCGAGCCGCCGCCCAAAAGCCTGTGAACGACTCACGCAAATAATGCGATCTAATCCAAGCAGTCTATGGGTAGCCGGAATACAGATTCCCGTCATCTATTTCCTCAACTTCCGTCATAGCGAAATGTCGTTGCTGGTCGCCGGTCCATTGGTATCCCGAAGACGTGTTTGTCAGATCAAGGCCCAGCTGGCGAATCGGACTGGGGCGCAACCATTGGTGGCTTGATTCGAATCAGCACTTCATTTCTCCTCAGGATCCCTGGCGTAAAAGGTGGGTCGTATCCCGCCCGTTCTGCAATTCCCTCGCTTTCCAAACCTCGCGCCGCCATCCATTCGCGAAGTTTCCGCTCGTGTGCTTCAGCTTTCGCGGCATCCATGACTCCCGAGAAACGAATCACAGCAAAGCGACCTCCCATTCGTCTGCCAATCGTAACATTGGAAGCATTCGGTTCGGGAGCCCCTGCTTGAGCGATCGACAGGGGCATCACGAAACTCATCTTACCCTTCTGTTCCGATTTCCCTGGTTCCATGAAAACGGGGGTGGTCATCTCGATCTTTTGTTTCGACTCGTTCTTTCCGCTGATGTACCCAAATAATCGCATGAAGCTTCCGTCGTTGCCCCGGGCTTCGAAATTCGATTCCGTGGAGACCAGTACCAGATCGGGGTACTGTCGAATTTCGACGTTTCCGTCAGTTTCGATGACATCGTACGCGGCAGATTCATAACCGGCTCGAGCGGCCACATTCCAGGCCAACGTCCCCAACAAAACGAGAAATCCAATTCCCCAGACGTAGAACATTCGTTTTCTCACAGTCATCTCTCCGGTTAACTGGATGGAAAAGTCCTTTGGAATTGTAGAGTGGAGCCATTTTGAGACCAGATGTTCAAATGCCCAAGCGATACCTGCTCGAAGAATGTGATCAGCGGGATAGGAGGCCCGGGACTGGGGATGAACTACGGTGGCCGATCCAACTATCTCGGCGAGAACATCGTCTCCCGCATCAAGTGTGCCGCTTCGCCGAATATCTGCTTGATTCCATGCGTTTTTGCATGGATTCCGGTCCCTCATCGCCCATTTGGAAGCCCGGTGAATCGCCGGGTTTCTTTTTTATTGATATGGAGTTTATTGAGTGGTTGTCTGTGGAATGACGTAAATCGGCGGTGGGTGTTATCGGGGTCAGGTGGGAGACGCGGCATCTGGGAGGTGGGCCAGTCTTTCGTGGAGCAGGGTCAGCACGATGGACAGGATCGCGGCTCCGATGGGGACTGCTTCCAGACCACCGAATCGGGTCAGGATACCGAGTGTTCCCGGGACAGCTGCGGCGCCGATCATCGCGGAGCCGACTTGGAAGCCAATGGCGTGGCTGGAGATCTCGGTGCCCAGACGCCGGGGTGAGCGAGACATCAGGCAGGGAAACACGGGGGCCAGGCCGAACCCGATCAATGAGAGTCCTGTGAAGGTCAATGGAACCGAGGGGCACGTTGCGATCAGGACGGAACCAGTGACGGCCAGCAGCAGGCTGAGCCGCAGCAGGCGGTCGACCCCGAATTGATCGGCCACGAATCCAGAGATCACACGTCCGACCCCGATCGATCCCCAGTAGACCCCCACGGCCAGTCCAGCGGTGTCGGGGCGAATGTGGCGAGACTCAGTCAGTACGGTATAGGTCCACTGGCTGAACGTGACTTCCAGGCCGGTGTACAGAAAAAAGACCGCCATCTGAAGCCAGACGGTTGAATGCCGCAAGGCAACTTTGGCCCCGACTGTTGCCCGCTTCTCCTCCACAACAGCGGGGGGAGTACCCCAGGATCGGCAGGTGATCAGGAACATCGCTGACAAGGCCAGCATTGTCCCTCCCATCGTTGCGTACCCCACGCTGTAATGGCGGCCGTGAGCGAGTACGTTCGACATCAGGACCGGCCCGATCAATGCCCCGAAGCAGTAGCAGGCATGCAGCCAGTTAACCTGTCGCGCCGACATGTGATGAGCTGCGTAGCCATTCAGCCCGGAATCGATCGCACCCGACCCCAGACCATGCAGCAGTGCACAGAACAGGAAGGCAAGCCAGATCGGAGCGACCCCGAATCCAAACATGGCGGAAGCGACGAGACCGGTACTCACAGCCAGGACCAGACCGATACCGTATACGTGCATCAACCGGCCAGCGAAGAAGCTGCTCAAGAGATAACCCAGGCCTGACACCACGAGTACGACGGCGATGGCCTCTTGGCGTCGATGAAAAGTGTCTCGCACCGAGGGCCACGCGACTCCGATGACCGCGTCAGGCAACCCCAGACTGATAAAACTGATAAAGGCCAGCGCGAGTAGAAAGCCTCGGGGGCGGGCAGTGAGTGAGGGAGTCATTCCGGCGAGTTCTTTCATGCCATCCGTGACGGAGAACTTCCATGGAACCGCCGCGAGCAGATGCAGTGGCCGGACTGGTTGTGTCGGTCGCATTTTGGCAAGGAGGGGAATTCGCCGCAACAGGATTGTTCGCAGGCCGCGATCAGCAGAGGAGGCCTCACAGGGAATCAGATCTCGGGGAACGGTCTGAAAACGATCTGGAGTCGATGGATCAATATTGAATACAGTTCCGTTGCGTTTCACCGTCCGGAATCCACTTGGAACCACAGCAAAAGTCGTCGGCATCACGATGTCGTGACTCCCCATTCGCAATGACAGAGAAATCCCCCCAGCTGGATGTTTCCCGTTCGTTCTGCATCATGCTGCATGACGTGGCACCGATCTATGAGGCACATGTCGCGACGTTTACGAAGTCGCTGGCGCCGCTGGTAGGCAATGCCATGGCTGCAGCTGTGGTGCCATGCTGGGGTGGGGTACCCCTGTGCGAAAAGGATCGACCGTTTCTGGACCGTGTCTGTGCGGAGTACGCGAATATCCAACTGCACGGGTTCGAGCACTTTCGCCCTGGGCGCAAGGGGCTGGTCTCCATGATCGCCGATGGCAAGGACGAGATGAATGGCCTCGACCCGGCGGAGACCGATCGTCGACTGGCGGCGGGGCAGGAGATCCTGCAGCGTTGGATGGGGCGACCAGCCACCGGGTTCATTGCGCCGACATATAACATCGGGCATGCCACGCCGGACCGACTGGCGAAGTTTGGCATGCACTACACGGTCGGTTATGGCCAAGTCGTGACATCGACCGGGCAGAAGCTGGCGTTGTCGAGCTGGATCTGGGATGTGTCGCCGATCCGACTGCTCTGCCGTGCGGGTTACCGGTGGGGAGAAATTCAGTACCGGTTCCGCCGCGATGCGTTGCCGTGCGTCGTCCTGCATCCGCTCGATCTGGATCGTGGATTTCTTCCACAGATAGAGCGGACCGTGAAGAAGCTGTTGGACGCGGGACGCGAGCCTGTATTGCTCGAGTCCTTCGGGTTTGGGTCTACGCCTTTACGTGTCTCGGCTTGATCATCTGTCCCGAGATGAACGTTGCTCCTCGCCAGTGCGTGTGGACCAGACCGGCGTGAGACAACAATGCTCGCACGACGGTTGCTATCACGAACAACCGCCCGACAGCTGCGAGCGGAGCGGTGAAGAACGGGGCACCGACCATGCGGAAGAGCGCCACGTCGATTGTCGACCGAAGACCGAATGCGACGGCGAATCCCAGCCCCGCACCCTGAGTCAGCCAGTCAAAACTTCCCGTTTGCAGCGCAGTGGCCAGTCCCCAGAGTACTCCGCCGAGTGGCAGTAGAAACAGCACGAGCATCCGGCACAAGGTAATCGCCAATTGTGACGGTGTCAGCGCTCCCTTGAAGATCCGGCTCCAGCCATTCCAGGACTCTGTGACCGTTTCGTAGGAACCAGTTTTATAGAATCCCTCGGCCTGTGCGACTCGCAGCTGTAGCCCGGCTCGTTTGGCCCCACGAGCCAGCTCGAGATCCTCGCTGATTTTTGATCGCACCGAACTCCAGCCGCCGATTGACTCGAACGGCGCGCGGCGGACCATGATGAACGCTCCATTCGCGAATGCATCGGGCCAGCGCGGGTCACTGGCTCGTTCCGGCCGCAGCCAGAAGAGCAGGGCTTCTGCACAGCAGGGGACAGCTAAACACTCCCGCAGGGTGTTCATCGTGTACTGAGCGGTGATCGAGAAGAAGTCGACTTTGTCACGCAACATCTCGACGACGCTGGTCCGTAAGGCCGTCGGGGCCAGGAACTCGCAATCGGCGTCGGTGAAGCACACCATGCTGCCGCTGGCACTCTTCATGCCGAGGTCGAGTGCGTGTGGCTTGCCGAACCAACCCGCAGGCAGTGACGTGACATGACTGACTCGCAGGCGACCTGTGAATTCCACAGCCAGTCGATCGAGAATCTCGCCCGTGTCGTCGGAGCTGCGGTCGTTCACGGCGACCACTTCGAGATCGGGATAGTCCTGGCGGAACA
>QWOR01000219.1 GCA_003669575.1 Planctomycetota bacterium
ACCGCCATGCGAACCGGCGCTTCGCTCGACGATTGAGCGGTGGAGGTGATCTCATCACCCCAGACCGGGATCGACTCCATCCACGGGAGAGCCATCGAAACACCGACACCGCGGAGGAACGTGCGACGTGAGAAATGGTGAGGCATGAGGATGTCCGACTGGTTAGGGTGAACAGTGTCTTTGCTATTCTGGGGTCTTGTGGCACGAATTTCCAGATGAGTCGAGTTTTCAGAGGCGGCGAGTACTGGCTCTCCGCAGAAATCTCTCGGACTTAGCCATCCGTCAGGCTACAATCGCTGAATGTCTCACCGCACGATTATCGACGGCTACAACCTGATGCATGCCGCTGGGCTGGCTCGCGGCAAGCTGGTCGGTAAGCAGCTGGAGGGGGCCAGACTGCGGTTGATGCAGCGGCTGGCTTACCAGATGACGAAAGAAGAGCGGGCCGGGACGACGGTAGTGTTTGATGCGAAGGCGATGCTTGAAGTCTCCACGCAAGACGAATTGATTGAAGGGATCCGGGTACGCTATCCCGAACCGGGGCACGAAGCGGACGAATTGATTGAGCATCTGATCGCGGTTGATCCCCAGCCTCGCAAGCTGCGAGTGGTGTCGAGCGACCGGCGATTGCACAGGGCGGCACGAGAGCGGATGGCTGTATCAATTCCGAGTGATCGCTTTCTGGATGAACTCGATGAGCGGCGACCATTGCATACAGAGGGGAATGCCCCGGTGCCCAAGCGACCACCGGTTCCGCTGCCGCCGAAGAACACTGAGGCGAGTGGCGACTCGAAGGCCATCGCGGGCGATGTCGATTACTGGCTGAAAGAGTTCGGGGAAGTCGAGGTCCCGGATGACGCTGAGTTGAACTCGGCACTCGAACAGAGCCTGTTGGGAAAGGCTCTCGCTGATGAGCCAGCTACTCCGAATAAACTGGCCCCTCCCACGCAGAACGTCACGAAGAAGCCAGCCGCAGCTCAGCAGTCATTGATTGTGCCCTTGCCCCCTCGCCCCGATCTGGCCACGTTGCCGTCTCGTGCCAAACGTCTGCCGACGCAGGCGACTCCGGTCCCCGAACCGCTGGAGAATCAGCCGGGGCCCGAACGGATCGATACCGATCTGGACCGATGGAAGAATGTACTGCAGCAGGTTCTGGATGAAGAGGCGAAGAAGAAATAGAGGCCACCGAAACTCGCGATGGCAGCGAGGTCTTGGCTGAGTTTTTTCGTTACACTGCGGAACGGGCGACCGCATGTTGTGGGTCGCCTGACACCGATTCGTGGTGGATGATTCCGCATGGTGACCGGGCGTGGACTGCAACAGATTCTTCGCAGCTGGCAATCAGCTGGACTGAGTCATATGGTGCGAGCAGTCCCACTGGAGCCGGACTCGCTGAGCAGGTCTGTCACTGAATCGGTCCCGTCGGACGGTGCTTCTTCCTCACCATCGCCGACTGCTCCATCGCCGACTGCTCCATCGACAGCGACTCCATCACCTCCAGCCGACGATCAGACTCTTATGGCTCGTAAGTCCAGTTCAGCTGCTGCGCTCCCGGAACTGCCCGTCGTTCAAGTGGCTCCGGAAGCGACGCAAGGGGGAAGTCGCGAAAGCCGGTTGAGCGCACTTGCCGCTCGCGTGGCCCAGTGCCAGCGGTGCCAGGAACTCGCCTCGACCCGCACGCAAACAGTCTTTGGCGTTGGAAGCCCGAATGCCAAAGTGATGTTTATCGGCGAAGCCCCCGGTGCGGACGAGGATGCCACCGGCGAACCGTTCGTCGGCCGAGCCGGTCAGCTGCTGACGAAGATCATTGTGGCCTGTGGCTGGACTCGCGAAGAGATTTACATCTGCAATATTCTGCGGTGTCGTCCGCCGGGAAACCGGGCGCCGAGTCTGGTGGAGGCCCGCCACTGTCGCGAGTATCTTGACGGGCAGATTGCGATCATTCAGCCCGAGTACATCGTCTGCTGGGGCACCACAGCTGCGCAAAACCTGCTGGGGAGCGAAGAGACGATCGGCAAGATGCGTGGGCGGTTCTTCTCACACGGGAAGGCCAAGGTCCTGTGTACTTACCACCCGTCCTATCTGCTGAGAAACCCCGAGGCGAAGAAGCCGGTGTGGGAAGACATGAAACTGTTGCTGGCCGACATGGGCCTGACCCCTCCGACTCCGTAATTTAATATCGATCGTGTGTTGGACGGGACAGACAGGAATGTCTGACCGACTCACGGGGATTGTGACCGAGAGTCAGGTGCCTGGTTACTCGATCTCCGCCAGCCACAGCCGCAGTTCGTTTTCGTACTCGCTGGAGAGGTCACCCTTCACCAGTTCTCGCTCGAACGCAGCGGCTCCGAATTCGGAGAGGTCGGCGTCTTCTGCGCTGGCAAAACGGTCTTCGGGCTTCTCGGCAATCATCTTGGCCAGGAAGTTCAGCAGCGTCGAGTTCCGGACCACGTCCTCCGGGAGCAGGAATGGCAGCTGTTTGGGCAGCAGAGTCTTCGCCGCAATGAGTTCCTCTTCGGAGTGAACTCCAGAGAAGGGGTACTGTCCGGAGAGCATCTCAAAGAGGATGTATCCCAGGCTGGCGAGATCAGATCGGGGTGAGGGTAGTGCCCCCTGCTGGACCTCGATTGCGGAGTAACGTGGTGTCCAGGTGTTGCGTGGTGGTTTGTCATCGACCGCGAATGCGGAGCCGAAGTCGATGATTTTGCAGTTGCCAGTCCGCTTGATCATGATGTTGGCTGGTTTCAGGTCGGCATGGATCAGTCCTTCACGGTGCAATGCACCGACCCCGTGCAGACATTCCCGGATCATCGAGATCGCGATCCCTGGCTTCAATCGCAGCTGTTCTGATGTCCGCGTGACGATCACATCGTTCACATAGTCCCAGCGGTTCGGATGCACTGACCCGCGAGTTTGTTCCAATGTTTGCGGGGTCAACAGTCGTCGCAGGTCATAGCCATCAACCCACTCCATCGCCTGGATCATGATCCCCTTGCTTTCCACGACGTTATAAACATCGTGGAGGTGATCCTGCTGCAGACGCGACAGCTTCATCGCCAGCCGGGCGAGTCGTGACATGTCGTTCCGATACTCATCAACCGATTGATATCGGTCGGGGCGGAAAAACTTCAGCGCGAGTCGGAAGGTGACGCCGAATGCTCCGCCCCGGTCGGCGAGATAAACAATCCCCTGTCCCCCGGATCCCAGCCGCCGCAATAAACGGTACTTCACCTCCCAGGCCACTTCCTCGCGAGACACAAGTTCACGGAAGTGCTGGTTCAGTAGAATTCCCTCGGCATACATCTGGTCGTATGTGACAGTGGGCGTTGAAAAGTGTTCTGTCACATCGGTCAGAGGAGAGAGATCTTGTCGTGATGAGTCTTCAGTGTTCAGCGGCGAGTTCTTTAGAGGCTGGAGGGATGGAGAATCAGGGCTGAAATCAGCCGGTGACTGTCAGAAATTGAACAGAATCGGGAGTTATCCGATTAAGCCGGAAATCGGCTGTCCGCTCGTAATCGCGAACGGTCGGTTCAAGTGGTTACGCATCTCGGATTCGGAAGGAATTCCTAACAACTCAAACATCGTAGCGGACAGGTCCGCCAGTGTCACCGGGTCTTTGGCAGGGTAAGCTCCCTGCGGATCCGAGGCCCCATGGATATGACCACGCGGCAGACCTCCGCCCGCGGCGACGACTGTATAACAGAAGGGCCAGTGGTCGCGCGAGAGATTCTGATTCAAGCGGGGCGTCCGCCCAAACTCACCCAGCCAGAGAACGAGTGTCTCGTTGAGCAGTCCCCGCTCGTCGAGATCATTAATTAAAGTCGGCAGAGTCTGATCCGTCATCGGCAGCTGCCAGTCTTTTAAAATCGGGTACATGCGGGTGTTGTCGAATCCGTGCGTGTCCCAGCCACCGACGCCAGCCTTGCGTCCGCCGATCTGCTTCGAGAAGTAGACATTAACGAACTTCACACCCGATTCGACCAGCCGCCGGGCCAGGAGGCAACTTTGTCCATAAGTTGTTCGTCCATACCGGTCGCGAATCTCGACGGGTTCCCGAGAGAGGTCAAAGGCCTGCTGGACCTTCGGGGAACTGAGCATCGAAAAGGCGCGGTTGTAGTACTCATCCAGTCCGCGCGTGCTTGATGGGGACTCCAGCGAGCGCATCTGAGAATCGAGCAACGCCTGAATTTCACGGCGACGTTGCAGTCGATCGGGACTGATCTCCGCGGGCAGGCTCAGTTCCGGCAGTCGGAAGTTCGCTCCGTTGGGGTCAGCTGTGATGAGCAGGGGATTGTGACGTTTGCCGAGGAAGCTGGCGTTCTGACCGGGCGTGACGGTGCCGTCCTGAATGACATGGGGCAGGGCGACGAACGATGGCAGCGAAGGATCTTCGGGCAGGAATTGATCGATGACCGAACCGTATGCGGGATAAGTGTCAGGCGTCTCTTTCATCCGCTGGTCGTCGGATGGCGGCGCGTGGCCGGTCAGCGTCTGGTACCCCGCGGAGTTGTGATTCTTCATCCGGTGGTGCACGCTTCGAATGAGCTTCACCTTGTCGAGGATCTTGGCGGTCTCCGGGAGATGCTCACAGACGGGCACTCCGGGGATGGCGGAGGAGATTGGTTTCAGCTCCGTGCGATACCCCGACGGAGCGTCGAGTTTGAGGTCGAACGTGTCGACATGGCTCGGTCCGCCGAACTGCATCAGGAAGATGACCGACTTGGCCTTGGCGATGCGTTGACTGACCCCCTCAGCCTGGAGCAGATGCTCCATTCCCAGTCCCAGAAACCCCGAACCGCCGATGCGTATCGCATCGCGACGGGTGACCAGGGACGAGAATGACTCGCGCTGACCGAGGTGAAACAGGGACATAGTCTGAACCAGAGAGGGCGCCGTTGAACGAATCTTGGAACGGGAATGTCGGCCAATGATCCACCCAGACCAGTCTATATTAGCGGCCAAGAATGCCGATTGGTTGTGCATTTTGAAGCTGTGAAGCCCAAAAATGGCACAACTTCGGGGGGCTGTTTTGTCATGTGGTCGGGTTTTTGTGAGCTGTAACTACATATTAGGTTTGTGGATGTGGTGATTTGATGCGTGCGTAACGCTCCTGACCCTGGCTTTCCCCCCTCTTGTCGGGTGACGGAAGTCCGGGTACATCACGACTCCCGTCATGATCCTCTCCTCCCCACAGAAGAAGGTTTCCTCCATCTCCCGCCTCGAACAGGTCGCACTGATTCTGGCAGGTCTGGGGAGCCTCGTTCTGTTGCTGTTGGCGGTCTGGCTGAAACCCAATTCCTTGGGTAATGGCACCCACCAGCAGCTCGGTTTGCCTCCCTGCACGATTCAGTTCTGGTTTGGCATTCCTTGTCCCAGTTGTGGCGGAACCACAGCCTTTGCCCACTTCGTCCGCGGACAGTGGGGGAGTGCCCTGCGTGCGAACGCAGCCTCTACCCTGCTCGCTGGTCTGTGTGTGGTTGGAGTTCCCTGGAGTTGGGGAAGTGCCTGGCAGCGTCGGTATCTCGGTGTCCCCGACATCGTGAAGACGTTGGTGATTGTTCTGCTGTCCCTCAGCTTCGTCGCTGGGGCTCAGTGGATCGGACGTTTGATGGAGTGGTTGCCGTGAGGATGTTCCTCCGGGCCAGTTTTCTGTCGTGTGGTCAGAGATACGCGATGCTTCGACGCGAGGTCCATGCCATGTCTCGACTCTTCCAATACTCGGCCTCGGTCCGCGCGGTCTGGGGGGGAGTTCTGCTGGGCGTTGTACTCCTCAGCAGTTCTGGCTGTATTCGTGTCATGGCGATCGCCGGCAAGATGTTCATCGGTGACCCCAAAGCGGAATCCAAGTTTGGCGGCACGACCGGAGTGGATCTCGAAAAGCAAAAAGATGGCATCATCCTGCATTGCTCGGCACCGTTAAGCGTGTTGGACAAAAGTGAAGATTTGCCGAGCGATGTCGAGAGCGAACTCATTCGCCGGATGAAACTCAAACACATGCCGATCATCGACCAGAACCGTGTCGTCGATGCCCTCGACTCACACGGAGGACGATACGACACCCAGGTGTTGATGAACGAACTCCCCGATGCGAAATATCTCTTTGAGATCAAAATCGAACGCTACGAACTCCGAGAGCCCAATACCCCCTCGATGTATCACGGGCGTTGTGCCGGCACCATTCTGGGCTACGAGATCGAAGGGGGAGGCAAGGAGTCGGATGGCGGTCCCCGTCGCATGGCTCAGGTCTTTGAACAGCAGTTCGATATCGACTACCCGGACGGTCATCCGATTCCGGCCGAACAGATGTCTGAGTCGTCCTTCCGCAAGAAGTTCGTCAACGAACTGACGAAACGGCTCGGCACCATGTTCTACGACGTGACCTCCAAGGAGTTGTTCTAACATGGCACTTCACGGACAAGCTCCCATGACATCGAATGAATTCTCGCCGGAATCGCACTTTGCTCGATCTGGCCAGACGGTCGCACGTCGCAAATGGCTCTGGCTCCTCGGAGCCTGCCTGTCGCTACTGCTGACAGCTGGTTGCCAGCAGTTCGTGATTCTGAGTTATCTGATCGGTGGCCCGCCGTCGATCGAGCCCGACTTTAACAAAGAGACCGGGCTATCGCTCAAAGGCAAAGAGAACACTGTCGCAGTCGTCTGTTTCGCTCCGCGGGAAATGCTCCTGGAGTTCCCGAACATCGATGATGAGATCGCCGCTCAGGTGGCATTTCGTCTGGGCGAGAACAAGATCACGATCGTGAAGCCCGATTACGTGCGGGCCTGGATCGATGCCCATCCGAAGTGGGAACTGGCCGAGGAGATCGGCCGTGAGTTCAAGGCGAACTATGTGGTGGAAGTCGAGCTGTCGACGTTCAGCCTGTACGAAGGGACCAGCACGACGCTCTTCCGTGGTCGCACCGAAGCGGACGTCCACGTCACCGAGGTCGATGACAGTGGACACGGCGACCGGATTTTCTCGAAGGAACTCGACTTCCACTTCCCGGTCCGCGTGCCGCGTTCATCGACCGAAGGCGAACTGCTCCCCTTCAAGCGTGAATACATCTCCCGCTTGAGCGACAAGATCGGCTGGATGTTCTACGAGAGCTACAACGGCGATACGATTCCGTGGGCAAACTGAGTGACCGCAAGCCGGGAGTGTCGGCCTGAAATTCCCGGTCGACTCACTTTGAATTTATCCGCGTTTGCGAAGAGAAAAGGCTCACCTCGCTAAGAGCGTGAAATGGAGCCAGCAGCATTCGCCTGAATGGATCGCCGGCAAAGATGCGGGCAGTGGTTGCGATGTTGAATACGGCGATGAGCATTTCTTCGGAGCTGCAATCTCAGGGATTCGTCGCATCGAATTATGGCGGGGGATGATCAGCTGTTCGGGCTGGATGGCAATGACCGGCTCACCGGCGACGACAGCTCCCTCAACAACGACAACCTTCTCGGCGGCGGAGGCATCGATTCCATCATCAACGCGTGAGTTGGGAGTCAGCCCTCATCCCCGTGATTTCGCTCCTCTCTCAGGCCGAGTGACCGATCGCGTTTCCGGATACGTTCTCTCGACTCTCCTTTCTCATTCGCTGTACCCCGGTTGAATCTGTGATTCTGGGGAGGTAAAGTCCATTGACGCGACTTGATCGCGAATCGACACTTTCCCCACCGTGTTTCGTACACCCATGCCCGAGCCAACGTCGATGTCTGCCTCTCCGGGAGTCTGGACACGCAAGCATTTATTAGGGCTCCAGGAACTCACGGCGACCGAGATCGAAACGATCCTCGACGAAGCAGGCCGATACAAAAGCCGGTGGAACGCTGGCGAGACGAAGTTCGATGATCTCAAAGGGATCGCTGTCGCGAACCTCTTTTTTGAGCCATCGACCCGAACCAAGACCAGCTTCAGTCTGGCTGCCAAGCGACTCAGCGCGGATACCGTGGACTTCACGGCCTCGAGCAGCAGTCTCACGAAGGGCGAGACATTCATCGACACCGCTCTGAATATCCAGGCGATGGGTGTTCACCAGATGGTCGTGCGGCACAGCTCATCGGGAGCTCCCGAGCAGCTGGCCCGTGAAGTCGATTGTAACGTGATCAACGCTGGTGACGGCACGCACGAGCACCCGACGCAGGGCCTGCTCGACATCTTTACGATTCGTTCCCATCGCCAATCGCTCAAAGGCCTGACGGTTGCTCTCGTCGGCGATATCAAACACAGCCGCGTGGCCCGCTCGAACATCTGGGGCCTGACGAAACTCGGGGCCCGGGTCATTGTCTGTGGGCCGCCAACACTGATCCCCTCGGAAGTGAAAGAGTTTGGTGTGGAGGTCGCACATAGCCTCGATCAGATTCTGGGCGAGTGTGACTGTATCAACCTGTTGCGAGTTCAGTTCGAGCGGCAGAGGGGAGCCTACTTCCCTTCAGTACGCGAGTATGCCCACCTGTACGGGATGAACGGTCAGCGGATGAAGCGGGCCAAGTCTGATGTGCTGATTCTTGCACCCGGCCCGATCAATCGTGGTGTGGAAATCACACCCGACGTGGCTGATGGCCAGAACTCGGTGATTCTCGACCAGGTCACCAATGGACTGTTTATTCGCATGGCCTGTCTGTCCCTGCTGCGGAGAGCCACGGAGAACGAGCGGAGGAAGTCAAGATGAGCCTCTCGTCCTCGCACCCGTCCACCATCGTGATTCGTGGCGGTCGACTCATCGATCCGTTGCTCGGTACCGATACGGTCGGCGACATCTGGATTCACAACGGTCACATCGTGGCCGAGAAGGATGTCGGAAATAGCCAGCCTCTGGTCATCGATGCTCATGGTCTGATCGTCAGCCCCGGCTTTGTCGACTGCCGTGTCAGCCTCGGCGAGCCGGGTTTTGAAGAAGACGAAACAATCGCGACTGGAACCGCAGCTGCACTGGCCGGCGGGTTTACACTGATCGCGTCGTTGCCTGATACGAACCCGGTCGTCGAAACTCGAGCGGATGCCGAGTTTGTCCTGCAGCAGGCTCAGCGGGCCGGCAACTGCCGGGTGGTGGCACTGGGGGCTGTGACCAAGGGCCGCGAGGGCGAAGAACTGGCCGAGATGGGCGAGCTGATCTCCGGTGGAGCTGTGGCCTTCACCGATGCGAAGCAGCCGATCACCAATGCCGAGGTGATGCGCCGAGCGCTCGAATACACCCGGATGTGGGACAGCGTGATCCTGCACCTTCCGCAAGTGTCCGCACTTGTCCAGGGCGGGGTGATGCACGAGGGGTACTACTCGAGCGTTCTCGGTCTGCGGGGGATGCCGTCCGCAGCGGAAGAGATCATGGTCCGCCGCGACATCGCTCTCGCGGAACTGACTGGGGGCCGCATTCACTTGATGGCAGTGACTTCGCGCCGCAGTGTCGAGGAGATTCGCGATGCCAAGTCTCGCGGCGTCCGAGTGACCGCCGACGTGACGCCGCATCATCTGCTGCTCACCGACAAGGAACTGGTCAGTTACGACGCGAACTATAAGGTCGACCCGCCACTGCGGACCCCGGCCCATATCGAAGCCTTGATCGAGGGACTGGTTGATGGAACGATCGAGACGATCTGTTCCGACCACACGCCGATTGCCTCGGAGAAGAAGGCCCGTGAGTTCGACCAGGTTCCGTTCGGTATCTCCGGACTGGAAACCCTGCTGCCGCTCTGTATCGAAGCCTTGATCACTCCTGGCCACCTCACCTGGCCCCAGCTGATCTCCAAGTTGACGATTGGTCCCGGACGCCTGCTTGGTCGCGAAAAGACCAAGACACTGGCTCCCGGCACGGTCGCTGACATCACGCTGATCGATCCAGCGGTGAGCTACTGCATGGACACCACCCGGTTCCGGTCCCTCGGTCGGAACACACCTTTTCACGGTCGTCCGGTGACGGGACGCGTACACACCACCATCGTGGATGGCGAAGTCCGGTACACGTTTGGAAAGTAGCCTCCCCGTAAAACACGGAGAACGTGAGGCTAGTAAGTCCCGCCACCGATCATGGGCATCATCTGCATTAAACTGGATTTACCACCCAGGCGTGGTTCGACCATAACATTCAGGCTGTAGTTGTTACGGCTACGGTCATAACCGGTCCCCAGGTGGAAGAGCATGTACTCGCCCACTCGGGTGATCGTGAGTGACTGACCACGGTCCAGACCTTCGGCGACGTCGTAGGAAGCTCCAAACGTCGAGATCCACTTCTCGCTCATGCGATAGCTGTAGCTGCCAGTGACCAGCTGGCTGAACACGGGTTGAGCTTCGACCTGACGGAAGCCGAAGTACAAGCTGCCCCGTGGGCCGCGTTGTGTGAGGATTCCCGCATTCCAGACGCGTTGCCCCTGGTTGAACGGGTCAACCACCGCATTCGCCACAAACTGGGTTCGTTCTCCCACGTGCCACATATATCGACCGGTTAACAGGCCCAGAGTGGAGCCGAAATTGTCGCGGGTGGCATTGGGGAAAACGCTGGCTTCCAGGTCCAGGCTCATCCAGTCTTTGACCCGCTGGCGTTCGACAGGACCGTCCTTGGTTTGCCAGCGCTGACGCAGGCCGAGCCGGAGGACTTGCTGGTTATCGACCAGTTCCTGGTAGGCGGCCGTCACGCTTTGTCCAGCACCGGTTCGCACCGCGTAGAAGCGTGGGTCAAATTGCGGTGGGAGGGTTCCGCCGTATTCGAGGCTGATGAATCGTTCGCGGAATCGTTCCTGTGCGTCTTCGTCAAAGGCGTTGTACTGTGCGATGTCAGACAGTGATTGCGACGAACGCGAGTACGAATAGTCCGCATCCAGAACGACTTTGTGGGCCAGCCCATTCAGCCCCAGAATGGAACTCTGAATCTCTGGCATCGCACGCCAGAACTCCAGACTGGCCCGCAGACCCGCGCTGCCGTACAGCCGCGAGAGGTCGTTCGCATTAATGTCCTGCTGCCAGTAGGCCGCTTCTCCCAATGCATAGGGGGCGACCTTCACGGCACCGACCTGGAGCGGCAAAGTCACTTCATGACGGGTTCCGGTGACGAGCCCCTGTACATTCGGGAAGTAGGGCAAGGGAGTGAATGTATCTGCTGGATCGGTCGGTGGAGTGGCTGGCTTGATATGCCCGTAACCCGCCCAGCTGTGATGGCTCCAGCTGACGTAGTCGTTCATGAGAGGTTCGCCGAGTCCAGTTAGATCCAAACGGGGAAGCCATTCCGTCTGGTCAAAGATCTCGTTGGGATTGACCTGGAACATCAGGCTGCCGGTGATGTTGTCATTCTGCACGCCGAGATTGACCAGGTTTTCCTGGTCTTTGCCGCGATCAAATTCCGGCTCGTAGTACTGCTCCAGGAAGTTGCGGTCGTTGTTGAAGAAGTAAGAGAGTTCTGTCGACATCGTGAGACCGTTGGGGGCCTCAATTCGAGTACGACTCAATGCCCGTCCGCGGTTCGCATTCGGGAACGTCAGACTGTTACGTCCCAGACCCAGTCGGTCGAGTCCACCGTCGTTGATGTAGTACACCAG
Source organism: Planctomycetota bacterium (assembly GCA_003669575.1). Classification (GTDB taxonomy): domain Bacteria; phylum Planctomycetota; class Planctomycetia; order Planctomycetales; family Planctomycetaceae; genus TH-plancto1. The sequence goes on from QWOR01000219.1 coordinate 11,515, forward strand.
ACCTTCACCGGTGATGTGGGTGGGCAGCCCCAGCAGCTGGCCATACACATCGTAATTCCCGTTGGTTCCCACGGCGGGACCGCGTTTGGTGTAGCCATCCACCATCAGGTTCCAGTCCACCCCCTCGGGAAGGTCAAACCCGAACAGCTTGTCGACGCCCCACAACGTATTGAGTTCGGCACCGAACATTCCGCTGTACCCGACCGAGACAGATTCAAGCGGGAACGGCGTTTCTTCGATTGGTCCGCTGACTCGCGGCAGGTAGAACACCGGGACCTCTTCGATGAACAGCGTGTTGTTCGTCGCCGAGATGTATTGAGAGGTGGAGGGCTGACCAGTGCTGGGGTCGACCTGATTCCCCCACATGTTGGGACGATCTTCGACGGTGATGAAACCCGACTGCACTCGATAACCGGGGCGCCCCATCTGACTGGTCGAGACCCAGGCGTTCTGTGCCTGGAAGCTGGTTTGCGAGGTCTGCCGAATCGTGTCTGCCCGGAGGCGGAGGGTGACCCCATACTCCGGGACTTCGGTCCTGAGTTCGCTATTCATGAGCAAGCCACGCTGATCCCGCAGATCGTAAAACGCATGGCTGGCCTGGGCGATGCTGTTGCCCTGCCGTACAACAATGTCGCCTTCCAGATAAACCTGAAACGGCGTGTTTTCGTTGAGTTCAATTCCCGACCCGGTATTCCCGAGCCCTTGGACGGAAGTCCAGATCACAGCTCGATCGGCGGACAACTCAATAGAGGTCCAGTAGATCTGGCCGTTGATGGCCAGCGGCACGTTCTCGACATCAATTCGCACTCCACCTTGAATCGTGGTCATCGATTCCGGGGGCTGTTTGCTGCGATCGACATCGCTATGTACCTTAAAGTCGCTCCCCAGATTTCGAGGTGTAATCGTGACTCGACGCGGTGCGAACTGTTGTGACGTGGACTGACCGAATGGCACAATGCTGCCGTCGGGCAGGATAGGAGCTTCCGGGACTGTTTCAGAGTATTGCGTCTGTTGAAGATCGTTGCGGCTGTCGCGACGGCGATCCAGACCCCGCTGATAGGTCTGAGAGTCCGCCATCGAGCGTTCTTGGGGTTCCTTACTGCACTGGAATGGAGTCGACGAACGTAACTCAACCAGCATCCATGGCTTGCTCACCGTTTGATCGGGCTCGCTCAGCCGAGCTTCTCCATCGAGATAGACGGTCAGTCGATAGTCTTTCGTTCCCTGGGAATCCGTCGAAGGAGTGGAGTTCAGCCAGAACACCATCTCATTCGCTTCCAGAACAGAAGATCCCTGCGTGACACGGCAATTTTCGCGAGCGTAGAAAACCTCTTGCCCTGATTCCTTCCAGCGCCAGGCATACTGGTAATCAATCGTAATTTGATCGTTGTGTGCAGACGGACCGGGTTGAGCGACGGAATGACCGTGGGGCGCTGGCTGCAACTCGGCGCGGTCAATTCGCGACATCACAGAACCGGTGTGCCCAGCCCCCGGAAGTCCCTGAGCCTGAACCTCTGTCAGCGCGCAGACCCCCAGCGCGAGCGCGAACAGCGCCAACAGCGTCGAGGATCGAATCGCAGGGAAGTTCACAAATGGAGTTCCGGTAGGAAGAACCGGCGATTGACCGTGAGGTGAGTGAGTCTCAGAACAGGGTCAAGAGTGAGAGGACAGAGAGGAGTCTGGGTGGGGTGTGCGCTCGCACGCTCGGCAAGGAACTCGCCAAGGTCGTGAGAAGGCGGCGGAGTATATGACCGTTCTTGAAAAAGAGTCAATAAGTGTATTTGCCGGGGTGATGTTCTAAAGTTGTTTCTGGGTAATGGGTTGTGGCGGATGCTTGCGGTCTGGCTGCGTGCAGCGCGGAATTATCAGCTGCGGAGCCCTCGATTCGGAGGTGAATGTCGTAACTTCTGGCCAGCATGGAACCACCGGAGATCTGTCGCATAGAGCTGATGGGTTGCTCGGCTCTCTCTGTTGGCTGACAATCGCGTTTCTACTGAAGTTCTACCGAACGGAGTACTCCTATGCTGTCTCTCGAATCGCGTCGGCAACAGTTCCCCACCCTCGACCAGATGGTCTATCTCAACTCAGCTGCGGAGGGGATTCCGCCGATCGATGTTCACGAGGCGCTCGACGAGTACTTCCACGACAAGCTGATGGGGATGGACGGTCGCGGTCCGCACTTTGCCGCGCTGGCGGAGACGCAGAAGCTGGTGGCCGACTTCTATGGACTGACTGCGGACGAGACGGCGATCTGTTCGTGCTCGTCGGAGGCGTACAATCTGGCTGCGATGGCTTTGCGGCTGCAACCGGGTGACGAGATCATCATCAACGATCTCGACTTCCCGGCGGGAGCGACTCCGTGGCTGCAGCCGACCTGCCCGGCGACGGTGAAGGTCTGGAAGTCCCGTGGAGGAGTGCTCCACAACGAGGATCTGGCAAAGTTACTGAATGCGAAGACGCGACTGGTGGCTGTCTCTCTCGTCAGCTTCTTCAACGGGTTCAAGCTCTCGCTCCCCGAGGTGGTCGAGACCGTGCGTCGAGGCTCAGAGGCACTCTTATCTGTAGATGTGACGCAGGCTCTGGGGCGTATCCCGCTCAATTTGACGGGAGCTGACCTGATTATCAGCAGCACGCACAAGTGGATTCTCGCCAGCCACGGCGGCGGGCTGGTCGGTGTGCCCAGTGCCCGGGCGAAGGAATGGACTGTTCCGGCGGGAGGCTGGTACAACCTGCAGGACGCTTTCGGTGCCAATCGCTTTGAACACGTCGAGAGCAAACCCGGAGCTGCCAGCTTCGCAGTCGGGATGCCGAACTTCCCCGCCATCTATGCGATTCGGGCCGGACTGAAGTACATCCAGTCAGTCGGTGTCGAGGCCATCGACAACGCCGTGCGGCCACTGGTCCATCGTGCTCTCGCCGAGATCGCGAAGCTGCCCGTGGAGTTACTGACCCCGACAGACACGAGCCAGATTGCGGGCATTATCGCTTTCCGTCACCCCAAGGCTGAGGAGATCGCCAAGGCCCTGCACGCCAGGAACATCCACATCATGTCCAACGCAGGGCGTCTGCGAGTGGCGATCCATGGGTACAACACACCGAGTGATGTCGAGTCATTACTCAAGGAACTGAGCACGGCCTTGAAGACCGTGAGCTAGGCTTCTTCCGGCTTTCTGTTTTCGATACGTTTATACAGACGACCTCTTTGAGAGCCTCAGTGAGCATGCACTCCAAAATCCGTAAGCAGGTTTATGAGTTAACACTCGCTGATCTCCAGTCTTGGCCGATCTGGGAGTTCGCACTCGACGAGGAAGGCGACGACAACCAGGACGAAGCCACAGTGCGTCCTTATCCGCTTGCGGACCCGCTCGATCCCTCCGAATCGACATTCATCGTTGCGGCACGATTCAAGCTGGCTGATGGCACACAGCTTCAGGGGTGTCTCACCCCACCATCTTCCAGCGACAACAGCCTGGGAGCCGTCCAACCGCAAATTATCACCGAAAGGGGACGAGTAAGCTTTTGGTATGGCAGATGCGAGCCCGACTTGGCCAGCACTTACCGAATGCTAGGCCGTAATTCCGCATCGGTATTTCCCATTCAATTCGAGTCAGTTGTTCGCCTGTGTGAAGGTGCAGTTTCAGGCACAATCCCCGGCTTCTTGTGCTTAGAGGATGATTTCGAGACTGTGAGAGTCGTTGTTTAATATGATGTGATTCATGCAATTCCTGCTCCTCAGTTTGCGTGTTCTTCTACTCCTGATCGGTTGGACAGGACTCGTCTTTACTGCAATTTGGGTTTTCGTAGGGACACACCAGTCGTTTAAAAACCTGCGAATCAATCGGGACTTCAAGGCAGCTGTGAGTTGTGTGCAAGATTTTCGTTCGGTGACGGGGAAGCTGCCGACGGACATTGAATTGGCTATGCTCACTGCGAAACTCCCTGTTCGCGAACATCGATTTAACTACGAAGTGAATTCGACACTCTCTCTCGTCCCTCAGCCTGCTGGAGGTGAACTCAACAATACTGTTTGGACTCTCTCGTTTTGGCGGGGAGAGTGGGCCGAGTACTACCTGTCATGGAATGGCTATAACTCTCTGGACTGGCAATCCTCGTGGCTCTTATTCTGCGGTCTGCAGTCTCTCCCGACGCTTTTCTTGTCTTGGGCATGTCTGGCAGGAGCGAGGTGGCTGAGACGGCGAAGCCCTAGTTGAGCCCCTGGTACGTCGGACGTTTGTTCGCTGAGACGGCTCTGCAGAAGCTTCGCCCTCTCTTCGGTAATTCAAGGCTTCTCTTCCACTCCACAGACACACACCATCTGTTTACAGCCCGGACAACCGTTGCCGTACTTCGCCTTCACTGCGGCATCGAGGTCGATCTTGGCGACGTTCGCGATGGTGGCCAGCCAGGCGAGGACATCGGCGAACTCGAACGCCAGTTCCTCCTTGGTCCCGCTGCGTAGAGCGGTCGCCAACTCGCCGACCTCCTCCATCAGCCACATGAACGTACCTTCGATTCCGCGCTCCTCGTCCTTGCGGGAGTACATCGTGTCGATCAGGGTCTGCAGTTCTTTGAGTGTCATGAGGTTGATCGTTCTGTGCGGAAGAATGCGAGCGGCAGATGTCAGTCTGCCTTGAATCGACGTGGATGGAAGAACCAGATTGCGAATGCGACGCGAGCAGTGGTGCGACCGGTGATCCCGTCAGGACAGACAGGAATATCCGTCCCACTGTCGGGAGCATTCGTCTCAGCAAAGCTCGCTCAG
>QWOR01000162.1 GCA_003669575.1 Planctomycetota bacterium
CCAACTTGTCCGGAACACTGCCCGAATTGGCTGCAGAGGCGGCGATCCGGGGACTGATGGCTGTGCGGGGGGCCGGGAATGTGTCGTCCATCCCCGCGACTGACAGCTTGTACGCTATCATGTTTGGCGGCAAGCGGGTCGTCCTGAAGTTGAACCCGGTGAATGAATATCTGTTTCCGGTGTTTGAGAGAATTTTCGCCCCGCTGATCAACGCGAATCTACTAATAATCCTCAAAGGCGGCGTTGAGGTCGGTGAAGCGCTCGTCAATCACCCGGCGGTCGATTCGGTGCACATCACCGGTTCGGCAGCCACTCATGATGTTGTTGTCTGGGGAAGCACTCCGGACGAGCGGGCACAACGAAAACACAACCACGATCCGTTGCTCAAAAAGACGATCACCAGTGAGTTGGGGAACGTGACCCCCTGGATCATCGCCCCGGCCGAATACACCACTCGTGAATTGGAGTCCCAGGCCCAGCATGTGGCTGTGTCGATCACGAACAACGTATCGTTCAACTGCCTGGCCACGAAGGTGATTGTGACCTGGAAGAACTGGCCGCAGCGGGCTCTGTTCCTCCAGCGGGTGCAGTACCATCTCTCAAGAACTCCAACCCGCTATGCCTACTATCCTGGGGCGGCCCAGCGACACGAACGGTTCAGTGGACAGCCCTCTTCGATGGATGACAAGGGGCATTTACCCTGGGTACTCCTGATCGACCAGTCGATCGATGATCGGCCCGAACTGTTTGAAGAAGAATCATTTGTCTGTGTCTGCGCGGAGACAGCCTTGTCGGCTGATTCGCCAGAACAGTTTCTGGCTGTCGCGACCGATTTCGTGAATGAACGGATGCCGGGGACTCTGTGCGCTTCGGTCAGCCTGACGCCCAAGTTTCGGAAACAACACGCCCATGAGTTCGAGCAGTGTCTGGCCGGTCTGCGGTACGGGACAGTCTGTGTGAATCAGTGGTCGGGGATCGCCTATGGGATGATCAGTCCGCCCTGGGGAGCCTACCCCGGTTCGAACCTGCTCGACGTGAAAAGCGGAATCGGCTTCGTCCACAATTCTTACCTGCTCGACCGAGTCGAGAAATCTATTTTGGAAGGACCACTCGTGAATTTCCCACCTCCTGTCTGGTTCCCTGATCACAAGAATGCAGCTGGTGTCGCCAACGCGTTGATTCATCTGTACGAGCGCCCGTCGGTTCTGCGACTGCCGAGGTTGGGGTGGGCAGCAGTCCGCGGGTTCTGTTTGCTGTTGGGTGTGCTGCTGGCCTGGGGCTCAGCGGTGCAGGCGGCTGAAAAGGAGACTGCTAAACCAGCCGAGTTTCAGGCGACGACGCACACCATTCAAGCGACCGGCAAGGCTCAGTTTGAGTTGCAGGCAGCTCTCATCAACGCCGTCCCCGGTGATGTGATTGAACTCGCTGCGGGAAAGTATGATTTCACGAGCGAACTCAATGTGGTCTGCGACAATGTGACCCTGCGCGGAGCCGGTCGTGATAAGACAGTGATCAATTTCAAGAAGCAATCGGCCGGCAGCAGTGGGCTGCTCGCGACCGGGAATGCTTTCGTGATTGAAGGCCTGACGATTCAGGATACTGTCGGCAGCGGTATCAAAGTGCTGGGCGCCCAGGATGTCATCTTCCGCGATGTCAAAGTGGAGTGGACCGAAGGCGAGAAGTCGACGAACGGGGCCTACGGAATTTATCCCGTGGAGTGTAAAAACGTCCTGATTGAGAACTGCGTTTCAATTGGAGCGTCCGACGCCGGGATCTATGTGGGACAGTCTCAGGACGTCATCGTTCGCGGCTGTCTGGCGACTCGGAACGTCACCGGAATTGAGATTGAGAACACACTGCGGGCCGATGTCTATGACAACGTGGCCACAGATAACACGGGCGGGATCATGGTCTTTGATCTTCCCGGGTTGAACCTGGTCAACGGCGGGTATGTCCGGGTGTACAAGAACAACGTGAAGGACAACAACCACGCCAATTTTGCTCCGCTCGGAACGGTCGTCGCCGATGTGCCGCCCGGGACCGGAGTCATGATTCTGGCGATGGACAACGTCGAAGTCTTCGACAATGACATCACCGGCCATCTGACCAATAACGTCATGATCCTCAGCTACCTTATCGTAGAGCGTAAGGACCTCGACAAGAAGTTTGACCCCTACCCCGAGGTCATCTCGATTCACGATAACCGCATCTCGGGTGGGGGGAAGAAACCCTCCGGGAAGATCAGCATGGCGCTACTGCCCATCGCTGGTGGGAAGTTCCCCGATATCTTTTACGATGGGATTCTGAACCCGTCTCCGTCACCCGAGGTCCAGAAGCTGGGCAAGTACTCCATCCGCATTCGCGACAATGGAGACGCCACCTTTGCGAACATGGATGTTGCGAATCTGTCACCAGAGAATCTCGTGACGGGGAAGTATAAGCTTGATCGCGACATTAAGAATTACAATGCGGAGATTCCCTCCCTCCCACCGATCACGCTCAAACCGCACGGGAAGGCCTCATCGCTGGGCAACCCGGCTGTCGCGGTCTACCGCGCCGCTCCGAAACAGTTGTCCAAGTGGGGGTTCTACGAGAAGAAAGACGGCAGGCTGGTTCCCGCAGCCGATTTTATCTGGTACGAGTTGAATACCCCGCTCTTCTCGGACTACACGATCAAGCATCGTTACGTCCGATTGCCCAAGGGGGCTCAGATTGAGTGGAACGAGACCGACTCTCTGGAGTTTCCCGTCGGGACTGTGATTGTTAAGACTTTTGGCTATCCCGATGAAACGGACGATCTGACGCCGGGTGAAAAGTTCATCGAGACCCGCGTCGAGTTTCGCGAGGCGAGCGGCTGGTACGGATATTCGTATGTCTGGAATGCTGAACAGACCGATGCGACTCTGAATCTCGGTGGCGGTGAACTCGATGTGGCGTGGAAGGCGGCCGACGGCACGCAACACACCCACAAGTACCAGATTCCCAACGCCAATCAGTGCCTCAGCTGTCACAGCAGCAACGGCAAGTATGTCCCCATCGGAACCACGGCTCGTAATCTGAATCGGCCCGGAATGGGTTTGGATGCCGAGAATCAGCTGACCAACTGGGTCAACCGTGGGGTGCTGAAGGATTGTCCTTCGCCGGAAAAGCGGCCCGTTCTGGCCAACTATCTAGACCCTCATACCGGTTCGCTCGATGCGCGAGCCCGCGCCTGGCTGGAGGTGAACTGTGCCCACTGCCACAACCCGACCGGATCGGCGAGAACTTCGGGACTCGATCTGCGTTCGGTTCAGACCGACCCGGGGCGATACGGGGTGTTCAAGTCCCCCGTCGCTGCGGGTAAAGGCTCTGGCGGTCGCAGCTATGACATCGTGCCTGGTAAGCCAGACGAGTCGATCCTCATGTTCCGGCTGGAGACCCAGGAGCCCGGCTCCAAGATGCCGAGTCTCGCCCGCAATCTGGTGCATGACGAGTCGAACGAACTGCTCCGTGAATGGATCCTCGCTATGCCCTCTGACCATAAGTCGGTGAAGGAGTAGCGTGGTAGTGCCAACCGGGCACTCAGCCACCCAGCGCTCGGCCACCCAGCGCTCGGCCACGGAAACCTGAACTCAAGCATCGCCCGTGACTCCGTTCAATCGGGAGTCACGGGCTTTTCCTTTATTCCATATGCCATTGTGCCAGGGGTGGAGTCTGGAAGATGGTCACACGACACCCTACGATTCTCGAACATTTGGTGTTCCGGCGCAGCTGCGCCGCCTCGGGAGATGGAATCGATGCGAGTTGCTTGTCTTGCCCTGATGATGGTCGTTCTGGTGTCGTCAGTCCGCGCGGATGACGTTCCGGGACTGGTCAAAGACAAGCCGGCCAGTGGGGCATTCGTCGAAACAGAACGGGGCTTCATGGTCCCCTACACAGCCAAGATTCCGGGCACAAACGTCTCATTTGAGATGATTCCTGTGCCAGGGGGCGAGTTCCTGCTGGGAAGTCCTGAAAGCGAAGCGGGACGCAAGCCTGACGAAGGCCCACAGGTGCTGGTCAAGACCCGCCCCTTCTGGATGCAGAAGAACGAACTCAGCTGGGCGGAGTACAAGGTCTTCATGTCCCTGTACAACGTCTTCAAGAAGTTTGAAACGAACAAGATTCGGGTGGTGAATGACTCGAACATGGTTGACGCGATCACCGCACCGACCGAGCTGTATGTCCCGGACTTTACCTTTGAATTTGGCCAGGATGACGACCTGCCTGCCGTATCGATGACACTCTACGCCGCCCGGCAGTACACCAAGTGGCTGTCGGCGGTCACTGGCCAGCAGTATCGCGTGCCGACCGAGGCGGAATGGGAGTACGCCGCCCGGGCCGGGACGAAGACGGCCTATTCCTTTGGAGATGACCCCAAAGATCTGGCCGAGTACGCCTGGTACTCGGAACAAAGTCAGGAGAAGGGCCCACGCAAGCTCGGCCTGGGCAAGCCGAACGCTTTCGGGCTGCATGATATGCACGGGAATGTGGCCGAGTGGTGCCAGGACGACTGGCTCGAATCCGGTTACGCCCCCCTCAGCGACAAGGTCGCCGCAGCCAAGGGACAGCCGTTGTCTGTTTTCGATGTCCTCGGCAAGCCAATACTGCATGACCCCCGGGTGGTGCGCGGTGGTTCGTGGCTGAGTCCTGCCGAGGAGTGCCGGAGTGCCTCGCGGCTTGGCTCGGTGTACTCAGTCTGGAAAGACACCGATCCGAACCTCCCGAAGAGTCCGTGGTGGATGACCGATGATCCCTGCCGGGCCATCGGGTTTCGGTTGCTGAGGTCGATCGATGACCTGCCGCGTGATCAGATCGAGCAATTCTGGAACATCGATAATGAGTCACTGCAGATCGACGTGGATGGACGTATCTCCGGTGGCCGCGGGATTTATGGCCTCGTGGATAAAGATCTGCCCGCAGCGATCTCCACGCTGAAATCGGGCGGAAAGAAGAAATAACACCTGAGACGTCGTCAGCCAAAAGCTAGACTTGGGGACAGCTGACTGTTTCTGGCGGCAATGGCCTGTCGCGTCTGGAACATGAATCGGTAAAACCGTTTCAATCGGTCCAGTCGGGGCGGCTTCAACTCTTCCGGTGCGTTCAGGGCGGGGAGTGGTGGCGAGCGACCTTGGAGTCTGCCGACACCAGAGACGACGGATTCTCCTTGTTGGGCCGACTTCTCGTAAAAGTTTGCCTGACCCGGAAAATCGCTGATTGACAGGGCAATTTCCCCCTGCGTACGATCAGTATGTCACTGTTCCATGTGTGTAGCCACTGGGAATCCTGGGTGGCGACTTCACTGAGTGACAACTTTTTGCGTGTTTCTCCATGACGCGTATCGGAAAAATTCTGGTCGTTCTGATCGCCGTCGTCAGTCTGGCATTTGCCGGATTCGCGATGCTGATCTTCTACGCCGGTCCGAATTATCGGGAGATGGCCGGACAGATAGAAGGTTACAAGTTTACCCTCTCGTCCGGTGAAAATCCGACCTGGTCGGCGGTCCGTGCTCGTGGCGACTCGCAGGTCGCTTCGGACAAGTCTCTCGCCAAGGTGATTGATGCCGTCCTGGCCGACAAACTGAAGGCGATTCAGGACGAATCGACCGACTACAAGAACCGGATCCCTTCCCTGACGGAGGAACTGGAAAAGACCAAAGCCGCCAATGAGGCTGACCTGCCTGCTCTGACGGAGTATATCGCAGCCCAGCGCACGCGGCTGGAAGCCTTGAATGCACAAGTGGCCCAGCTGCAATCGCAAGTTCTCGCCGAAACAGCGAACGCTCAGAAGTTGGAAAACATTGCCAGCGCTCGCCGAGACGATGTGTTCAAACTGAATGGGCAGCTGACAGAGGTCCGAACCGACAAGTTCCGATTAGAGGCGATCAAACGCCAATTGGCCGAGGAACTGGAACAGGTCATCGGGAACATCGAGCGTGCCGAAGAACGGCAGAAGAAGCTTGAACAGGATGTCAAACTGGGAATGGGGCAAGCCGGATAGCGGCTGTTGATGCCTGTTGAGCGGACGAAGTGAGACTGCAGTTCATAGAGCCGGAGTGGCCGGAGAGACAATTATGTCATTCGTTGGAAAAATCCTGGTCGTCGTTCAGCTGGTTCTGAGCGTGCTGTTCATGGCTCTTGCGGGAGCTGTGTTCGCGGTGCACACGAACTGGAAGACCAAATACGAAACGCAGACGACGGCTCTCGATGGAGCTCAGAAAGACGTTTCTAACATGCGGGCCGAACTCGACTCGGTCAAGCAGTCTTCTCAGAAGTCTGTGGACGACGCCAAGGCACAAGTGGGACAGCTGTCCGAACAGGTCCAGAACCTGACCGCTGAAATGGCGGCTCTCCGCAAGAAGAACAACGAAGATCAGCTCGAACTGCAGACACAGGTCGCCCTGGCCGAAACGAAGGCCCGCGAAGCCGTCTTCCGCGCCACCGAAGCCGATGAACAGCGGGCAGCCAACAGGGCATTGCAGACTGCTCTGGACGAAGTGGCTGCCAAACTTCGCCAGAACGAGGACGAACGATTTGGCCAGAAGGTGGAGTACGAGAACCTGAAGCAGCAGTACAACACCGATCTGGTGGCTCTGGCTTATCTGAAAAAGATTGTGAAACGTCACGGACTGGAAACCGATCCGAAGATCGTCGCGAAGCTGGCAGAGCCTCCTCCACCAGTCGATGGGCTGGTCAAGGATGTCGTGCTTGACCGTTCCAACAGCCCGAAGTACGTGGAAATCACCGTGGGTAGCGACGATGGTCTGCTGGTGGGGCATGTCATGGATGTCATGCGGACTGGTGTGGATGGCAAGGATCCACAGTATCTCGGCAAGATCCGGGTCATCGATCTGCGTCCTGACGGCGCTGTCTGCGAAGTGTTGAGCAAGGCAAAGAACGGGATCATTGAGGTAGGCGACAATGTCACAACGAAACTCTGAGAGTGCTCCGCCAGACATCTATGTCGGACTGCTGTTTGTCTCACTGGCAGCAGTCATCACCGGCATCATTTTCCTGATGCTCGAACTGCGCAGCTACAACATGCTGTTTTCTTGATTCGAGCGGACGTATCGCAGGTCGCTGCCTGACGGGGACGCGACCTGTGAGGCGAGGCTTTGGCAGTGGCCTCTGACTGCCCACGCATGCTACACTGATTCTCTATCGCAACGGCCTTTACGGTTGTGCGATTCCCCGTGGTGGACTGGCCGGTGTCAGTGCTCACGCACGGGGGTTCCACGAGGACAGAAAGACATGCGGCGCATCGAGCAAGTGGCGGGAACAGGCGTTCCTTTGTTTCTGGATGATATCGATACCGACCGGATCATTCCGGCCCGGTTTCTGCGCTGCGTCAGCTTTGAGGGAATCGGCGAGCACGCGTTTGAGGATGACCGTAAGCAGGATCCTGAGCATCCCTTCAACAATGCCGCGTATCGGGCTGGCTCAGTCCTGATCTCCGGGCGGAATTTCGGCTGCGGATCGAGCCGGGAACATGCGCCTCAGTCGCTGATGCGCTGGGGGATTCAGGCTGTCGTCGCCGAGTCCTATGCCGAGATTTTCTTCGGCAACTGTACCTCGCTCGGCATTCCCGCGGTCTGTGCGAAGCGGGAAGATCTGGCCGAGATGGCCGCTGCGATCCAGGCTGACCCGCAGACTCCGGTGCAGGTCGATCTCCTGGCAAAAACGGTCACTGTTGGTACCAAGAGCTATCCGTTCACGATGCCCGCGAGTGCCTACGATTCATTGACCACTGGTCAATGGGATTTCCTAGGTCAGTTGCTCGAATCGAAGGATTCGATCAAGGCGACCGCGACCAAGCTGCCCTACCTGAAATCGTTCGCAGGCTAAAACCGCGATTGCGGGGCTGTCGTGGATGAGGCGTTCAGACCGCTCGGCGATGGTCGCTGCGGTCGTTCGTCCGTGTCACGCGGAAACGCTGGCGGTCTGAGACGAAAGACACACGATGCGTCTGCCCCTGTTGATTGCATTTGTCGTTGGCCTGATCGGTCCGTTCGCGTATTCGGCCGATGTGTATGACTCTCCAGACACCGCAAAGTCCGATCCTGACTTCCTGATTCAAGGGGAGTATGCCGGGGACGGTGTCGGGCTGCAGGTCGTTGCGCAGGGGGAAGGCCACTTCATGGCGGTGAAGTACCCAGGCGGCCTGCCCGGAGCTGGCTGGACGGGTGAAGGTAAGCAGGTCATCGATGAGCATGACGCAGGCGAAGTGCAGGGGCTGATCACCTCGCTCCAGGTGAAGCGGGTGGAACGCCAGAGTCCGACTTTGGGGGCTCCCGTCCCTGAAGGCGGCGTTGTGCTGTTTGATGGGACACAGGCCTCGGTCGACAAGCACTGGAAGCCCGGAGCGAAACTCGTCGACGGGTTGTTGCAGCAAGGCTGTACCAGCACTGACACGTTCCAGGACTTCACTGTCCATATCGAGTTTCGCACTCCGTTCATGCCCAAGGCTCGCGGCCAGGATCGTGGCAATAGTGGGATCTATTACCAGGGACGCTACGAGTCGCAGATGCTCGACTCTTTCGGCCTGGATGGCAAACAGAACGAGACGGGGGGGATCTATTCGGTTCGTGCTCCCGATCTCAACATGTGCCTGCCGCCGCTCACCTGGCAGACCTATGACGCCGAGTTCACCGCAGCTCGTTACGAAGGTGACAAGAAGGTCTCCAATGCCCGCGTCACCGTGCGACTCAACGGAGTCGTAGTTCAGCCCGATACCGAACTCCCAAATATGACCCGGGCCGCTCCCCTGCCCGAGTCTCCAGACGCCGGGCCGATCTACCTGCAGGACCATCACAACCCGGTGCGGTACCGCAATATCTGGGTCGTGCCGCGCGACGCCCAGCGGGAAACACGCCGACCCATCGTGCCCGGCTTTGAGCGGTTCCATGCGCTGGCCAGTGGCGATCCCGTCGAGGGCGGCCACCTCCTGATGGGGGAACTCAGCTGTGCAAAATGCCACCCGAGTTCCGCGAAGTCATTCCAGAGTGTCGAACCGAAGCAGGCCCCGATCCTGACCCAGATTGGGAGCCGGGCTCGTCCGGAATGGTTCGCGAAGTTTCTCACCGATCCTCAGGCCGCCAAGCCCGGAACGACGATGCCGCATGTCTTTGCGGGCTGGTTAGAGGCCGAGCGTGAGCCCGCAGTGAAGGCCCTGGCTCACTTCCTCGCTTCGACGGGATCTCCCCTGCAGAAGGCGAGTGAGCGCGGAGCAGATCAGCGCGGCAAGGAACTGTTCCACCAGGTCGGCTGTACAGCTTGCCATGCCCCGCGCGACGGGTCAGCTCAGGTTCCCCACGCGACGACGGTTCCCCTTGGCAAGATCGAGAGAAAGTACACAGTCGGCAGCCTGACCGAGTTTTTAAAGAACCCGCATGCCGTTCGGCCGTCGGGACGCATGCCCGCCATGCCGCTGCGCGATGAGAACTTTGCGGAGATTGCCACCTATCTGGTGGGAGAAGCGGATGGAGTGAATGCCCGGCCCACCACTCCAAACATGCGGTATCAGGTCTACCAGGGCGAATGGGGCAGCCTCCCCGAGTTCGATAAGCTGACTCCGAAGAAAGAGGGCGAGTCACGCGGGATCGATCTGTCGGTTGCGGATTCGACCAGCAACTTTGCGGTCCGCTTTGACGGCTTTCTGCATATCAAACATGAGGGGGATTACACCTTCCGCATTGGTTCCGATGACGGCAGTCGGTTGTTCATCGATGGCAAGAAGGTGGCCGACGCTGACGGCGTTCATCCGCATGAGACAAAAAAAGGCTCTACCAAGCTGACAAAAGGGCCCCATCCGATCCGCGTCGAGTATTTTCAGGGGGGCGGAGAATGGACGCTGGAGGTCACGTTTGAAGGACCGAATACGCTCAATCAACCGGTCGATCGCTTCATCACATTGACTGCTGAACAGCATCCCGAGCCGATCGCCCGGCCGGATGAATTTGTATTACAGAGTGACCTCGTCGAGCAGGGCCGAGCTGTCTTTATGAAGGTCGGATGCGCCGCCTGTCACGAGATGAAGGTCAACGGCGAACAACTGGCAAGTCCTATTGCCAAGCCGCTGTCCGAGTTGGATCCGCAGAAGGGGTGCCTCGCCCCGGTGCCTTCGGTGGGGCCATCAACCCGTGTCCCCGATTTCGCGCTGTCACCCACCCAACAACGGGCCATTAAAGCAGCTCTGGCGACTCCACGTGTTGACGAACAGCCTCAGTCGGTCGTCCGCCATACGATGACGGTCTTTAACTGTTTTGCCTGTCACCAGCGTAACGGGCTCGGCGGACCGGAAGCCGCTCGCAATGCATTCTTCACAACCTCGATCCCAGAGATGGGAGACGAAGGCAGATTGCCCCCGCCGCTGAATGGAGTGGGTGACAAGTTGACCAAAGTCACTCTGGAACGAATTCAGAATCACGGCTCGGACGATCGTCCTTACATGCGAGTCTCCATGCCGAAGTTTGGTGAGGGGAAACTCGCTGGTCTGCTGTCCGGCGTTGTCGTCCTCGATGAGAAGACAGCTGCTCCGGCTGTGACTTTTGAGGAGCCCGAATCGCGGATCAAGTCGACCGGGAGGCATCTTGTGGGCGACCAGGGGCTGGCCTGCGTGAAATGCCACACTTTCGGCGGTATTCGAGCCACCGGGATCCAGGCGATTAACCTGCAGACAATGAGCAGCCGCTTGCGCGAGGACTGGTTCCGCCGCTATCTGTTTAACCCGCAAGCCTATCGCCCCGGTACGCGCATGCCGACCGGGTTTCCCAATGGTCAGGCTGTGGAGCGCGAGTCGTTTGGCGGGGATCCCGCGAAACAGATCGCCGCCATCTGGACTTATCTCAAAGACGGCGACCGGGCCGGCATCCCGGATGGACTGCTGGCCGAGGCCATTGAACTCAAGCCTGAAGAGGGCCGCCCAGTCATCTATCGCAACTTCATTGAGGGGCTCTCGCCGCGTGGGATCGCTGTCGGTTATCCCGAACAGTGCAACATCGGCTGGGACGCCAATCGAATGAGTCTTGGACTCGTCTGGCATGGCAAGTTCATCGACGCCTCCATGCATTGGGTGGGACGCGGTTCAGGGAATCAGTCACCGCTGGGCGACCATGTCACGCGAATCGATGAGACGTCGCCCGTCGCGATTCTGCCATCGGCTGACTCACCCTGGCCAACACAACCACCACGCGAACGCGGATACAAGTTTCTCGGATACGAACTCGATGCCCAGCACCGTCCGGCCTTCAAGTACCGAATAGGCGATCTCACCGTCGTTGATTTCCCGGAACCCGTGGCAGCTGGCAAAGAGGGCTCGTTCCGTCGCCACTTGAGGTTTGAGTCCGAGACGCCTGTCGAGAACCTCTACGTTCGCGTGGCTGCGGGGAACTCGATCGAAGGCCAGCCCGACGGAACTTACTCCATCGACAAGCTGTGGACGGTGAAGGTGGCTGGCGACAAACCTCCATTTATCCGGGATGCAGAGGGACGCAAAGAGCTGCTGGTCCCCGTGTCACTCTCGTCCAATCGAGGTCAGGTGACACTCGACATCCACTGGTAACACTCGCATTCATCAAAAACAGCCCGAGGGCGACCTCCGGGAGTTGGGAACCCTCGCTCGCATGTTGAACGTTTCGAAGACCGAATACCCCTTCGCATCGCATTGGCTCGATCTCGGCGGCCTGCGCTATCACTATGTCGACGAGGGAGCGGGAAAACCGATTCTGTTCGTGCACGGCAATCCCACGTGGAGCTTCGCCTGGCGTCGGTTTGTGCGAGCGCTGAGTCCCCAGTACCGCACCATCGCGGTCGACCATATCGGCTGTGGCTACAGTGACAAGCCGCAGGACTATGCCTACACGATCGATTCGCATGTCTCGAATCTGTGCCGTCTGATCGAGAAGCTCGACCTCCGCGACATCACCCTCGTTGGCCATGATTGGGGCGGCTGCATCGGGATGGGGGCTGCGGTGGCCCTGCCCGATCGGTTCTCGCGGTTTGTGCTGATGAACACCGCAGCCTTTCGCTCTCAGGCGATTCCGCTGCGCATCGCAACCTGCCGCATTCCGGGGCTCGGAGAACTGGGTGTACGGGGGCTCAATCTCTTCGCGGGACCGGCACTCTGGATGGCTGTCGAAAAGCCGATGCCAGCCGAGGTCAAAGCCGGATTCATCGCTCCCTATAACAGCTGGGCGAACCGTATTGCCACCCATCGGTTCGTGCTCGACATCCCGCTGAATCCCTTCCACCCCAGCTATGACCGACTCGTCCAGATCGAGAATGGACTGGCTCAATTTCAGAACCGCCCCATGCAGCTGTTCTGGGGCGAAAAGGACTGGTGCTTTACGACCAGATTCCTCGACGAGTGGATTCGTCGCTTCCCGGACGCAGCGGTCACGCGCTACCCCGATGCCGGGCATTACGTGTTCGAGGACGCGTACGAACGCATGCTGCCCGAACTCAAGAGCTTTCTCGCGAAGACCGAACTCAAGTAGTTCGCGGGAATTGGCCTTCCGCTCCGTAAGGCGACGTCAACGAATCTGCACTCAACCCTGCGGCTTCTTCGGCTGCAGACGCTTGAGCCAGCTCAGCTTGCCTTCCGCGATCGAAGGTTCGGAGGACTGAGGAGATGACGACGGGGCCGCATCGGTTCTCTCAGGGACGGAAGCGGCCAATCGCTTAATCTGGCCTTCGAGCTGTGCCTTCACCTGATCGAGACGGGATCGCTCTCGCCCCATGCGTGCTCGTTCCAGTGACAACTCGAAATTCTCTCGCTGGATGCCCGTTTTGAATCGATTCTCCAGTTCCTTGAGACTCGTGAGCAACTCGGCCGGCGCCAGTCCCGAGTTCTCAAAATCGTCCGGAAGCGATGGCAGGAACTGGATTTCGCGAAACTCTTTGATCAGGGCGGAGATGTAGTTATCACGAGTGGCCACGGCTTCTCGCAGCTCTTCGATACTGGCGGTATCCAGGTCGATCACTGTCGGCGCTGGTGTCACCTGTTCAATGACGGCCAACTGCTTTGCGATCGACTCATCCGTCGCGGCGTTTTCTGGATCATGTGGTTGTTCGTGCGAGTCAGTGGCGGGTTTGGCATTGGGTGAAACCGGAGGGGGCGATCCGTCCGCCATCGAGGCTTTCATACGTTCCCAGAAGCTGCCACCGCTCTGGCCTGCACCACCCGCCGGGGCCGATCCGTTGTTTGACGGAGTTGGAGGCTGGCTGCTGACATGACGAGCCGCGCGGGCTTCCCCTCCCCCGCCTTCGGGAGTACTGAAAATGTGCTGGCTGATCTCATCCAGCCGCTGCAGGATAAACTCGTAATGGCCGCTCGACTGATTCCAGCATTCCAAGGCCTCTTCGACCCGACTCGTCAGCTGGCCAGTCTGTTCAACGAGCTCACGCGAACCACCACCACCACCGCCGCCGGGGCGAGCTTTGTCGGCACCGCTGCGCTGTAAACGGTCGAGCTGTTCAGCCGCAGCCTCAAGCCGTTCGGTCAGCTGCATCACCAGAGCGTCTTTTGTGCGCATTTGATCCATGAGCGAAGCGATCTGATGGGCGCCCGACTGCTCAGTTTCAGGATGGATCGAGTGGGAGGACGTGGGGGTTACAGACACAGGGATCACCTTGGGGAAAGGAACCATCGGCAGTGCCTCGATGGTTGCTGTTCCAAGGCTAGTTTCTTTTTTGCAACGCGGGGTCCGCCCGGCAAAAAAGTGATCCCGCCACCCCGTCTGGTGCTAACGCTTTTGCAGGACTTGCGGGTTAATCACATTCTCAGGTGTTCGATTCTGCAGCACGTCGACGACCTGCTTTGCAGTGCGTTCACGCAGGTTGATGAGCGACTCATCAGAAATAAAAGCAATGTGTGGCGTCGCGATCAGCCGGGGATGCGAGTAGAGCGCGTCCGCCAGATTCGGAGGTTCTGGTTCAAATACGTCGAGCCCAGCCCCACCAATCTGATTCGTTTCGAGTGCCTTGCACAGGGCGTCGTGGTCAATCAGCGGCCCGCGCGAGGTGTTGATGATGATCGCGTGCGGCTTCATCATCGCGAGTGTCCGGGTGTTGACGAGGTGCTTCGTTTGCGGCGTCAGCGGTGCATGCAACGACAGAAAATCGCTGCGACGAAAGAGCTCTTCCAGGCTGACCATCTCGCACCCAGTGCCTCGGTCATTCCCCGAGGCGGAGTGGGCAATGACCTTCAATCCCAGCCCCATCGCCTTCTCTCGCAAGAGCTGCCCCGTCCGGCCAAACCCCAGAATGCCGAGCGTCTGCCCCGCGAGACGCCGCATCGGGTGGCCGGCTCGCAGATCGTAGACGCCCTGCTTAGTCTTCATGTAATGAAAAGCCACATTGCGTGACAGCCCCAACAACAGGGCCAGCGCGTGGTCGACGACTTCGTCGATACAGTAGTCAGGAATATTGGTGACCAGAATGTTCTGCGAGGTCGCATACGCTACGTCGATGTTGTCGAGCCCGATGCCCAGACGGGCGACATGTCGGCAACCCGGTGACGAGGCAATGACCTTCTGTGTGACCTTTGCCCAGCAGGTCATGATCGCCTGGCAATTGGCCGCCAGAGCGGACAGCGTCGCTTCGTCACCCGCAGGAGCCTCAATCAGTTCAATCCCGGCCGCAGTGAGAATGCCTCGTTCGATCGAATCGTCTGCCCAGGGGCGGTCAGTCAGAAGAACTCGCTGTGACATGCTGAAACTCGCACCAGAAAAACACACATCTTGAAAAGGCAGCTTCTCGCAGCCCGGCGATTCGCGCGTTCTCACGGCGAGCCACCACAATCGCACGCATGGTATTCGATCCCCAGCGAAATCTCCCGGATCCCCATCTGAATTTCGCTCCACGCGAGTTCTGTAACCCCCGAGAGGAGTACCAACGCAGGCTGCTGGACCGGATCATGCCACCCTGAATCGATTGGTGGAGTGGGCAATCTGGTCACTCTCATGGAGAGCTCGGCTCCAGGCTGGTGGGCGCGTTTGATTGCCTCGGTTGTCATGACCAAGTCCGATTCTCTCGCAGCAAGATCAGCGTCAAGGACAAGTCATGACATCCCGCGCGATCCACACTGGATATGATTTCTTCCGAATGCTATCTTTCCGCCACCGACGAAAGTCATGTGAGTTCACGATGGCGTCAGCTTCCCCGGAGGCTCGCTCAGCAATTCGCACAAGACGCCCTGCCCCGCAGGTTCTCGGTCACACAGCCGAAGTGGCGGAATGGCAGACGCGATGGATTCAAAATCCATTGTCCCCAAAGGACGTGTGGGTTCGAGTCCCACCTTCGGCACTCTGGCGGCTCTTGGAGCTGCTGCGACATTCATCACGTCGAGTGACCAAGTCGCTCGGCGTTTGTTTTGCGCTGCGAATGTCGGCCGGATAAAAGACTTGTTAAGAATTGGAGAAGCGTCCTTTTCATGCTGCATTACATTAGTAGCCGACCGATCGATCTTATTTGAATTCGCAGTTCAGTAGACGCACTGCTTTTTTGCGGGCTGAAGTTTTGGTGATGCAGACTTTCGCACGTGTGGGGCTCGTGCTTTTGTGAATATGTATGGAGCTGGGGCAAGCGGTCTCGGTCAGGTGTTTGTTTGGAGCGATTAGTTTCAGTCCAAAGCCGGTTGCATGAAATTCTGATGCGGTTCGCATGTGAATGCGGGACATTGCGTCAGCAGTGAAATCCTCAGCGAAAGAAACTCGATTCTGTGCAAAAGACGCTTGGTCCGTTTGGTGTAGGATTTGCTTTTTCGGACAATTCTGAAGTCAATGGGACGTTCTTCGCACCCCCTCCCCAAGCCATCTCTCGCAAGAACGGATCCAATTGAAACCGTGCAAACTCGGAGATAGACTGAGCTCAAGACGACTCGTTCGGTATCACTTTGGCCACTCGTCGCTTGGTCCATGGAAATCAACATGACATACAGACATCTGTTCTCTCTTTCCTGTCTTTGGCTGATGGGATTGACGGCATCTCTTCCAGCTCAGGCGGCGGAAACTGAAAAAACGGAGGCTAAGGCTGCAGCTCCCGACCCAGAGCTCGAACAGCTGCGAGCATCAGCTGTGGCCTTCGAGA